>NZ_JASHKS010000101.1:0-219 GCF_030056835.1 Rhodococcus sp. IEGM 1372
CACGAGTGGGGAATTTCGGTGAGCGCGGTTGGGGAATTTCGCTGAGCCTCGTCATCCGCGCGCAGAATCGCGCCCCGACCGGTCACCAATTCCCGCGCACCCGACGAACGCGCGCGCACTTGCGAAGAGCTGGGACTGGTTGAAAACTCGTGCCGGCAGCCGACGCGGGAGTGTCAGATTAACGGTGGATCCGACCTTGGCGTCGGTTAGTTTCCGTTC
>NZ_JASHKS010000102.1:0-219 GCF_030056835.1 Rhodococcus sp. IEGM 1372
GAGACCCGCCCTCGTTGGCGGTGCCACACGGGTGGGGAATTTCAGTGAGCGTCAGAGGGGAATTTCGATGAGCGCCGTCAGCGGATGGCGAACGCGCGCGCGTCTGGGTTCGTAAGAGCGTCCGCGGTCGCGTGGACTGCCCGCATCCAGGTCCAGGCCTGGGCCGTGGCGGGTGCGCGCGCGTTCGTCGGATACTCGTGGGTGTGGGTGATGGGTGGT
>NZ_JASHKS010000103.1:0-218 GCF_030056835.1 Rhodococcus sp. IEGM 1372
CATTCCGGCATCGCCCTGTTCTCACCCGCAGACGTCCACTCCGGGAACTGGCGAACCCTGTGGACCGACCGAGACCGAGCTCACCAGGCCTATTACGACCGACACCCCGAGAGGTTCCGCCGCCGCCCCCACACCGCCCAACCGCCCGCAACCGTCGGAATCAACGGGACTGTCTGAATAACGGTTGATCCGGTCCTTGGTTCGACACGCCGAGCTCA
>NZ_JASHKS010000050.1:0-28012 GCF_030056835.1 Rhodococcus sp. IEGM 1372
GGCGTCCCTGCGCGTGTCGCTGCGTGCTTCCGAACAGGATCGGTGTCTGGGTCGGTGGCCGACGTTGCCTGAGCTGGAGGGGCGGTCGCAGGTGCGGGTTTGGACTCGTCGTTCTCCTCGGCATCGCCGGTCTCGCCGGTCTCGTCGGTCTCCTCGGCATCGGCGACCTCAGCTGCGAGTGACTCAGGTGCCGCTGGTGCCGGTGCTGCGGGCTCCGGTGCCGGTGTCGAGGTATTTCGAGGTACAGGTACAGGTACAGGTACAGGTACAGGTACAGGTACAGGTACAGGTACAGGTGCAGGTGCAGGTGCACCTGCGGCTGCCGGTGAACTGGCCGGGGTCGGTTCGGTCGAGGAATCTGTCGCCGACCTCGAGTCCGCCCCCGACCCAGTTCCCTCAGCCGCAGCCGCAGCCGCAGCCGAGTCTGCAGCCAAGCCCAAGCCCAAGCCCGTGTCGTTGTCTTCGTCCGTCGCTGTTTCCGTCTCGGGTTCTGTTGCAGCCGATGTCTTCTCGCTGTCTGGGCGTCGTTCCCATTCCCCGGTCTCTGGGTTCTGCACAGCGAGTCCGAGTTTCTCGGCGAGGGTCACTGCTTCGGTAAGCAGGATCTGCCAGTGACTGTTGCGTGCCAACTCTCGCGCGAGGTCGGGGTCGATGGATCCGTGCCCGGCGAGGTAGGCGGGGTTGGCGAGTAGCCCGATGAGGGTGGCGATGTCGACGGTGATCATCGTGAGCGGCACCCGTCGATCCGGCAACGCGGTGTCTTTCTTCGGGCAATCCTCGCGTTGGCACAGGCATGCCAGTCGGGGTTCTCCGTGCATGCGGGCCATGAAGGCATCGCACAGGCGTTCTTTCTTCCCCCGCGGGTCTTTCGGGCAGAGGGTGTCGGCCATCTCTTCGAGGAGTTGCCATGCGGCGGCGGCTTCGGGGGCGGTCAGCTCGGCTCGGATGCGGGCCAGTTCGCCGGCGGGACTGTAGGTGACGGTCCGGAACTTCTTCGCGAACTCCCGCAGCGCCGCGGCTTCTTCGGGTGCGACGCGCAGCAGGATGTCCCAGATCGCCTGCTCGAGCGGGCCCGGGGACGACCTCCGCGCCGCCTCGACCACCTCGGCTTCGACGCGGGTGACGATGTCGTCGGAGAGGTTGTCGAGGATCCGGCATACCGTCCGCACGCGGGGGAGATCGATCTCGCCTGCCTCGAACGTGGTCTTCACCAGAGGAAGCCGGGTGTGCAGGGCGACACCGACGGACACATACGCTTCGGCGACCGTCGCCGAGCAGCCCAATGCCACTGCCATCTCCGTGCGCCCGTATCGGCTGTAATGCTTGTGCTTGGCGTCCCGGGCGATCCAGTCGCAGTGCACGCGATAGCAGGCGGTGATCTTGCGGGCCGCCTGCCGATTCTCCTCACGCGCAGCCGCGGTCAACGCCTCCAGTGACACAGTCGGTACAGCACCCAATTTTTTCACCCCCCGGTGAGCCGAAACAAGAACGCCTGTTCGAATAAGAGAATGGTATCTCGACCCACCGACAGAAACGTAAATACATTGGCTCGGGCGCTCTGAGCAAGGGCAACAGGAGGAACTGCTGCTCGGTGCGCCCGCGAGCTCGGCGGCATTGCGAGTTCCGCGCGAATCATGTTCACCTGTATCAGTGGTGGTACGTTCCGAGCGATTTCCGCTGAAGCCGCGGAAGCCGACCGCATGTTTGTCGGGCGTCGGTGGCATCATCGCGGCGTGCTTCCAGCGTGGAGGTTGTGACAGTGAACGATCAAAAGATTCCGCCCGGATCTGATCGACCGCAACGAGAGTCCCCATTCTTGTTGGCTCTCGGCATGGCGGTGATCATGACATGGGCTTCGGCGTCGACAGCGACGCTGATCTACGCGCTCCTCGGCAGAACCGGATACCCACTGTCGGTTCTACTGCTCGTGGTACCGCTGGTCCCGTTCTATGCGTGGGTGATGCGTAAGGAGAAGGCACTGCAAGCCGGACCGAATTGGGATCGGCAGAAGGACAAGTTCTTGGCGGTGGTCATCTTCCCGGTTGTGGTTGTGGCCGTCATGCTGGCTGTGCTCGCACCGGTTCCGGTCCTGACTAACGCGCTTCCCACTGGAGGGGCGTTCGGTGCGACCGTTGCCTCGGCGGTCGTGATCGTCATCGCGATCATCGCGCGTGGTCAATGGCGCTCACGACGCGAGCACTAGTTCGAGATTTCGCCGGGCACTTCTACGTTGCTCACACCACGAAAGGTCGAATCGCAACAGGCGTACGGTCGCAAGGGCCCGATTCCTCGACTCGAAATGGACTCCAGTGCCCAGTTCACATGTGCAGATTCCCATGACCGACGGCGCGGCGGACGCGTTCGTCACCTACCCTGACGGCGATGGGCCGCATCCCGCAGTCCTGCTCTACATGGACATATTCGGCGTGCGACCAGTGTTGGAGGCCATGGCCCGCGAACTGGCCGAGCACGGTTACTACGTGCTGGTCCCCAACCTCTTCTACCGACACGGACCAGCACCGGTGGTCGAGCTACCCGAGCTCATCGACAGCGAGTCACGCCCGGCGCTCGTGGAGAAGCTGATGCCGCTGTTGGCCGAGCACACCGCTGACCGAGCCCGCGCCGACGCCGAGGACTATCTCGCATTTCTCGACGAACAGCCGGCAGTGGGCGCCGGAAAGGTAGCAGTGGTCGGCTACTGCATGGGCGGAGTCCTGGCGATCCGCACGGCGGCCGCATTCCCCGATCGAGTCAGCGCTGCTGCAAGCTTCCATCCGGGGAAGCTCGTGACCGACGAGCCGGGCAGTCCCCATCGGTTACTCCTTGACGTTGCGGCTACGTCGGATCGTTCCGCAGGCTCCACTCTTGCCGCTGTCCACATCGGCCACGCTGATGGCGATATGACGCCCGAGGCCCTCGACGAGCTCGACGGAGCCCTCGACGCGGCTGGACTCGAGTACACCTCCGAGGTCTATCCCGGTGCTGTACACGGATTTACGATGGCCGACACCACCGCATTCGATGCAGCTGCACTGCAACGGCATTGGGATCGTCTGTTGCCTTTGCTCGAACGCACGATACGTGTGGGCTGAGTCGGGCCGATACTTACGCGTACTTCGCATCCCCCGCCGGCCCGTCGTGGTGGATCGGACCCGCTGTATGTGTCAGTGGCAGAGTGCTACCCCCGCGTCGCACTGCGACGAATTCTGCAGCGATGGCCAGCGCGGTCTCCTCGGGAGTTCTTGCCCCCAAGTCCAGGCCGATCGGCGACTTCAAGCGTGCGAGCTCCTGCTCGGTCAACCCGACGTCGCGCAACCGGGCCGCGCGATCGTCGTGAGTCCTGCGCGATCCCATCGCGCCTACGAATGCGACGGGCAACCGCAGGGCCACCTCGAGCAGCGGCACATCGAATTTGGCGTCGTGCGTCAGGACGCAAATCACCGTGCGCGCGTCGACGGCCGTCCGCGCCAGGTAGCTGTGCGGCCATTCGGTTATAACCTCGTCGGCGTCGGGAAACCGTGCAGCAGTGGCGAATACCGGTCGCGCGTCACAGACCGTCACGTGATACCCGAGGAACTTGCCCACGCGGGCGAGTGCGCCTGCATAGTCGATTGCCCCGAAGATCAGCAGCCGCGGGGCAGTGGCGTAGGACTGCACGAACACGTCGAGATCAGGCCGGCACCGCACCGACCGGATGCCGGTACCGCCTGAGTCCAGCATCGCCAGCGCCTCACCGACGACCACCGCGTCGACGTCCGAAAAACCGGTCGTACCCATTGTGGCCGAGGACGAGACCGCGAGCGACTGCCCGGAGCCGTCGAGCATCGTGACCGTGGCCACCGCAGTGTCCGACGCGATGGCCGCGAGCACGGCCCGCGGAGGCCCGAGGCGGACGAACACCTCGATCACTCCCCCGCAGGTCAGACCGACAGCGAAAGCGTCGATGTCGCTGTAGCCGAACGATTCTCGCTTGGACTCACCGGTCTCGAGAACCTCGCGGCACAGCTCGTACACGGCTCCTTCGACGCAGCCACCGGAGACGCTGCCCACTGCTTCGCCGTCGGCGCAGACCGCCATCGCGGCACCCGGAAGCCTTGGGGCACTTCCGGATACCGCGATGACAGTCGCTACCGCACAGGGAATGCCGGCGCGGTCCCAGGCGGACAGACGATCGACGATCTCTTTCACGTTACGAGATTCCCAACGCTTCTTCGATCGGGTGCAGGGCGAAGTAGACCAGAAAGATACCCGACATCAGATACAGCAGCCAATGCGTCTGGCGTGCTTTGCCTTTGGCCAGACGAACGAGGGTGTAGGAGATGACGCCCGCCGCGACTCCCACTGTGATCGAGTATGTGAACGGCATCAGCACGATGGTCAGGAAGGCAGGAATCGCGATTTCGGTGTTCTCCCAATCGATCTTGCGTACGTGCGTCATCATCAGCGCGCCCACCAGAACCAGGGCCGGCGCAGCTGCACCGACGGGAACCACCCCGGCCAACGGAGTGAAGAAGATCAAGCTGGTCAGCAACCCGCCTGTAACGACGCTGGCGAGACCGGTTCGGGCACCTTCGGTGACGCCCGCTGCAGATTCCACGACAGCGGTGTTGGCGGAGCCGTTGATTGCGCCTCCGACGATGGCACCGATGCCGTCGACGGTGAGGATGCGGCTCAGTCCGGGCATCCTGCCTTGCTTGTCGACCAGGCCCGCTTCTTCGCCGACTCCGAGGATGGTGCCCATGGCGTCGAAGAAGCCCGACAACACCAGTGTGAACAGGACAACCGATGCCGTGACGATTCCGGCTCGGGCGAAGCCGCCGAACAGGTCGACGTTGAACAGCAGGTCGAATTGTGGTGTGGCGACGACGGAGTCGGGCACCTTCGGTACCACCGGGCCCCATGCCTCCGGCTCGATATCGAACACCGAGTTCAGGATGATCGCCAGGTTGGTGGCCACGAAGATGCCGATCAGCATCGCGCCCGGCACCTTCCGAACGAACAGCATGATCATCAGGATGAGCCCGACACAGAACACGAACACCGGCCAGCCGGCGAGCTTGCCGAACGTGCCGAGGGTGACGGCGGTTGCTGCCGACTCGTGGTGCCCGACGAACCCGGCGTCGACCAGGCCGATGAGCGCGATGAATGCACCGATCCCGACGCCGATCGCCTGCTTGAGCACCAGCGGTATGGCATCCATGATGAGTTGCCGAATGCCGGTGAGAGCGAAGACGACGATGACGACGCCCTCGAGAACCACCAGACCCATCGCCTGCGGCCAGGTCATGTACGGGGCCGCCTGGAACACCACGATCGGCGTCACCCCGAGGCCGGCTGCCATCGCGAGGGGCGCGTTTCCGACGACCCCCATCAGGATGGTCGTCAGCCCGGCGGACAGTGCCACCATGGTCGACAACTGAGCCGGATCGAGCGTGGCACCGGTGACATCGCGTGCATCACCGATGATCAGAGGGATGAGAACGATCAGGTAGGCCATGGCCACGAATGTGGTGACACCACCTCGAATTTCGCGTGACAGCGTGGAACCGCGGCCGGTGATGTCGAAGAACTTGTCGATCTGGGATCGACCTCGTCCGCTTTGGCGAGTGCTGGATGTGTGTACGTCGGTCATGATCGGCCCTCCCAGGGCGTGATCAACCTCGTCGAGCGTCGGGCCGGGCCGACATGCCGGGGGAGTTGGCGTCGGTACGGTTGTGCCGGAGAAGGTTTCGTCGAATGGGGATGGAACTCAGATCAGCTGTTGATGATGTGTTCGGGTCGAACGGGTACGCGGGTCAACGCGAGTCCGGTGGCGTTGCGGATGGCGGCGACGACGGCGGGCGTCGACGAGAGGGTGGGTGGCTCGCCGGCACCACGAAGGCCGTACGGTGCCAGGGGATCCGGGTTCTCGAGGATGTCCAGCTTCATGGGCGGCATGTCGAGAATCGTGGGGATGAGGTAGTCGGTGAACGACGGGTTCTTCACCAGACCGTCGACGACGACGATCTCCTCCATCACCGCGAGGCCGAGGCCCTGCGCTGTGCCGCCGTGGATCTGGCCTTCGAGTGAAAGCCGGTTGAGGATCTTGCCGACGTCCTGTACGGCCGCCATCTCGACGACCTTGACGAGTCCGAGTTCGACGTCGACGTCCACCACTGCGCGATGCACACACAGGGCGAGCTGCGTGTGGCTCGCGCCCTGTCCGGTGACCGGATCCATTCCGCTGGTGGGGCGATGGTGGAATTCACGCGTCTGCTCGATGACGCGATCGCCGAGTACGTCCTCGATCGTGGCCAGCACGCCGTCGGTTGCCGAGACGATCTTGCCGCCGTCGAGGCTGAGGTCGGCCACCGCGCGGCCCAGGTACAGTCCGGCCAGGACGAACACCGCCTCGCGCACGGCCTCGCACGCGGTCTTGACTGCGCCACCGGTCATGTACGACTGGCGCGACGCGGACGAAGAGCCCGCGTTACCGACCTTGGTGTCGGCGGGGTGGATGACGACCTTGGTGACGCCGAGTTCGGTGCGCGCGATCTGCGCCTCCAACGTCACCAGTCCCTGGCCCACCTCGGCAGCAGCCGTGTGCACCAATGCCGTTGCCTCGCCGCCGATCACCTCCAGACGGACGCGAGCAGTGGAGTAGTCGTCGTAGTTCTCGGAGAAGCAGATGTTCTTGATGCCGACGCCGTACCCGATCCCACGTACGACGCCTTCGCCGTGGGTGGTCTGCGATGCCCCACCCGGCAGATTCCGAATGTCCGACGCGTCCAGCGGGGCAGGTAGTTCCATCGCCTCGGCTCGGGCGAGCATTTCGGCCAGTGGGGCAGGTGCTTCGATGACCTGGCCGGTCGCGAGGATGGAACCTTGGCTGACGGCGTTGATCTGGCGGATCGCCACCGGTCCGATACCGCAGGCCTCGCCGAGCTTGTCCATCATCGACTCGTACGCGAAACATGCTTGCACTGCGCCGAAGCCACGCATCGCACCGCACGGTGGATTGTTGGTGTACACCCCGTACGCGTCGATCTCGATGTTGGGGATGACGTACGGTCCGACACCGAGCGAGGCCGCGTTGCCGACCACGTTGAGGGTGGCCGAGGTGTACGCACCGCCGTCGAGGATTATCTCGACATCGGCGAACACGAGCTTGCCGTCGCGGGTTGCACCGTATTCGTAGTGCATCTGCGCCGGGTGTCGGTGTACGTGGCCGAAGAACGACTCGTACCGGTTGTAGACGATCTTGACCGGCTTGCCGGTGTGCATGGCGAGCATCGCCGCGTGGATCTGCATCGACAGGTCCTCACGGCCACCGAATGCACCGCCGACGCCGGCCAGCGTCATTCGGATCTTCTCCTCGGGCAGGCCGAGACACGGCCCGATCTGCGCCAGATCGTTGTGCATCCACTGCGTTGCGACATAGAGATCCACGCCGCCGTCCTCGGCGGGCACGGCCAAGCCGGACTCGGGTCCGAGGAACGCTTGATCCTGGATGCCGACGGCGAAGTCGCTGCTGACGATGACATCCGCGGTGGCCCGGGCGGCGGCGACGTTGCCGACGCGCACCGGCTGATGCCGCGCCACTCCGCCGCGTTCCTGCACCTTCGGGTAGTCCGGGTCCAATGCTGCGCGTCGGGCATCGGTGAGAGGCTCGAGCACGTCGTAGACCACGACGATCTTTTCCATTGCGCGCCGGGCGGTTTCGGGATGATCGGCTGCGATCAACGCGATCGGTTCGCCCTCGTGCCGCACCTCGTCGAAGGCCAGCACGGGCTGATCCCACGTGTGGTCGAGTCCGAAGCACTTGCGCCCGGGCACGTCCTCGTGGGTGAGTACCGCCTCGACGCCGGGAGTTGCCAGCGCCTTCGAGATGTCGACAGAGACGATCTTCGCGCGGGGATGTGGGCTACGAAGGGTTGCGCCCCAGAGCATCCCGTCGATGAACAGATCCGATGAGTAGGCGAACTCGCCCTTGACCTTCAGCGTGCCGTCGGGTCGCAGCGGGCTGTCGCCGACGCGACCGCGACCCGGGGCGGGGATGTCGGCGGGAGCTTGCCGGGGTGTGGTGGTCGGGGCGCTCACAGCACGTCCTCCGCGAGTTTCATCAGGCGACGGTGCGCATCGGCTCCGGCGCGGCCTATTTCGTCCTGCGGTGCGCTGGTCAAGACATCGTTCTCGACGATCGTCCGGCCTCCCACCATCAAGCGCGCGAGCGGTGGTGTCTGCCCGTACGCGAACGCCACGACCGGGTCGTCCACGGCCGAGTAGAACCCGTCGGTGCGCCAGATCGCGATGTCGGCGAGCTTGCCGACCTCGAGCGAACCGATCTCGCTCTGACGGCCCAGTACCGTTGCGCCGCCCAGTGTTCCGATCTCGAGTGCCTGACGCGCGGTCAGTGCTGTCGGTCCGTACTTGGCCCGCTGCATGTACATGGCCTGACGGACCTCGCCTGCCAGCGGCACCATTTCGGCCGAGGCGGAACCGTCGACCCCCAGGCCGACGGGTGCGCCGGCGGCGAGCAGGTCCGAGATCCGGGCGATACCCGCGCCGAGCCGAGCATTGGAGCTCGGGCAGTGGGCGGTGCCGGTTCCGGTGGCCGCCATCTTTGCGATGTCGGAATCGTGCAGGTGCACTGCGTGTGCGAACCACACGTCGTCGCCCAGCCAGCCGACCTGCTCCATGTATTCGACCGGGGTGCAGTTCATCTGAGCGAGGCAGTGCTCTTCTTCGTCGAGGGTCTCGGCCAGATGCGTATGCAGCCGAACACCTTTCGCACGAGCGAGGGTCGCGGACTCGACGAGTAGCTCCTTGCTGATCGAGAACGGTGAGCAGGGCGCGACCGCGATGCGGAGCATGGAACCGAAGGAGGCGTCGTGGTAGGTGTCGATGGCCTCGGCGGTGGCCGTGAGGATGTCGTCGAGTGATTCGACGACCTCGTCCGGTGGCAGGCCGCCGTCGGACACACCCCGGTCCATCGAGCCTCGGCACGGCTGGAAGCGGACTCCGATGCGTTGCGCCGCGTCGATCTCGGCGGCGAACAGATCGCCTCGGCCCTGGGGGAAGATGTAGTGATGATCGGTGCTGGTGGTGCATCCCGATTTGGCCAGCCATCCGAGCCCGGCCGCGGCGGCACCGCCGACGACCTCGGCGTCCATCTTGGACCACGGCTTGTACAGAGCGACAAGCCATTCGAAGAGCGTGTTGTCCTTGGCCAGGCCCTGGGACGCCCACTGGTAGAGGTGGTGGTGTGTGTTCACCAGGCCCGGGGTGACCAGGCAACCGGAGGCGTCGATGGTCTCGGCGCCGGGGATGATCGGGGCGGGACCCGATCCGATGGCGGTGATCATCGTGCCCTCGACGACGAGGTAGCCGTCGGGGATTTCGTCTCCGACGATGGGCGCGATGTAGGCACCCGAGATGACAGTGGTCATTTGGCTTCGGCCTTTCGAGTTGCTGCAAGCCGCACGGCGTCCAGGATCTTCTCGTATCCGGTGCAGCGGCAGAGGTTTCCGGCGAGTGATTCACGGATCTCGACGTCCGACGGATTGGGAACGCGCTCGATCAGATCGTGTGCTTGCACCACGAGCCCGGGTGTGCAGAAGCCGCATTGGACGGCTCCGCATTCGACGAACGCCTCCTGCATCGGATCGAGCTTGTCGCCTTCGGCGAGGCCTTCGACGGTACGGATCTCGCGGCCCTCGACCTGACCGGCGGCCACCAGGCAGGCACATGCGGGGACGCCGTCGAGATAGACGGTGCACGAACCGCATTCACCTTGCTCGCAGGCATTCTTGGATCCGGGGAGTCCCATGCGTTCACGCAGCAGGTAGAGCAGACTCTCGCCCTCCCAGACGTCGTCGGCTTCCATGTCTTTTCCGTTGATGGTGCAGTTGACTCGCATGTTCAGGCCACCTTCCGTGCGGCTGTGAGGTCTCGCCATGCCCAGCCCAGTGTTCGCCGGGCCATCACGGACAGGGCGTGCTTGCGGTAATCGGCAGTGCCTCGTACGTCGTCGATGGGACTGGCTGCCGCACTGACCAATCGGCCGAATTCCTCCGATACCCGCGGATCGAGGGCACCGTCCCACTCGAGTTCGGCCGCGAGGTAGTTCTCGGCATCGTAAGCCCGGCGCGGCGTCGGCGCAGCGGAGCCGAGCCCGGTACCCACGCGACCCTCCTGCGGAAACAGTGCGATCGAGAACGAGCAGACGGCGATGACCATCGCGTTGCGGGTGCCGATCTTGGAGAAGTACTGCGGTCCCGCTGCCGGCGCTACGTGAAAGGCGCGGATGAGTTCGTCGGGCAGGCAGGAATTGCGCTTGACGCCGAGGTAGAACTCGGTGGCGGGGATCATGCGTACTCCGCGCTCGGCCGATTCGACCTCGACGGTCGCGCCCGCCGCGAGCAGAGGTGCGTGCAGATCGCCTGCTGGCGACGCGCCGCCGAGGTTGCCGCCGACGGTCCCGCGATTGCGGATCTGCGGTGAACCGACGGTGCGGGACGCCTGGGAGATGCCGGGAAGCATGTCTCCTAGCTCGGCGATGATGCGGACGTACGGCACGCCTGCGCCGACCCGCAGCGTCCCGTCGGGAAGGTGCTCCCATTCGGTGAGTTCGGTGATCGGGTTCAGATCCAGCAATGCGCCCGGCCTGTGCAGGTCGAAGTTCATCTCGACCATGACGTCGGTGCCGCCTTGAATGGGCACCACGTCGACGTCGTCGGCCTTCGCGGCCAACGCGTCGCCCCAGGTCTGTGGTCGTAGAAATTCCATCGTGCTGTTCTCCGCTCACGTGTCTTTCGGTCGTGTTCACCCAGTACAGCCGCCGGAGGTCACGCGAACGAGAGACAGGAACGACGAAGTATGACGCCGATCACAGTGTAGGTTTTGGAGGATCCTACGAAGAGGAGGTCGATGCACCGTGAGACTGCGTGATCTGGCCGATCTCCCCGACCTGAAACTGCAGCCGATCGTCACTCCCGAGCACTTCGATCCCACCATCCGATGGGTCGTGACCACCGACATGCTCGATCCGAGCCGATACCTCAGCGGCGGAGAGCTGGTGCTGACCGGTCTGATGTGGCGGACGGGCCCCGAGGACTCGAGGACGTTCGTCCGGGCGGTGTCCAAGGCCGGGATCTCGGCGCTGGCGGCATCCGACGACGGCGTGGTGCCCGACGATCTGGTCGACGCCTGCCTCGAGCACGGCCTGCCGCTCTTTCGGGTCCCCGCAGACATCGCTTTCGCCACCGTCACCGAGAGTGTGGTCCGGCAACTGTCCACGGCCCGGGCCTCGGACCTGAGCCTGGTGCTCGATCGGCATCGACGCCTGGTGGCGAGCGCGGGGCCCGGTGGGGGTCTCGGTCCGCTGCTGGAGATGGTCAGCTCCGATCTGGGGATGAACTGCTGGGTCGTCACGTCGTCGGGACGGGTACTCGCCGGATCGGAAAATCCGCCGGATACCGAAGCGGTGGCGCAGGATTTCATGAACTCGGTGCGGCTGCCGCGCTATTGCCCGGAGCAGCGAGTCTCGGTGTTCGCCGTCGACGGTGAGTCCGCACCGCGGGTCGTGGATTGGTTCGTGGCCTTCGAAAGCGATTGGCAGACATGGGATGCACCGAGACTTTCTCTGGCCGGACAGCTGGCGTCGATCGTGGCGATGGAACGCAGTCGCGTCGACGATCGCCTGTCCGGGTCGGGAATTCTGGCGCAGGAATTCGTGCGCACGATCGTCGGCGGTGCGACGGCCGCTGACATCCTCGCCCAGATGCACGTCATCGGGCTCGACATCGAAACACGGTACGCTGCAGTGGCTGTGGCCACGTCTGGGGAGACGTTGCGGCTCGGCGAGCTCCGCCCGCTGTTACGAGAAGTGCTGGCACCGTTGGAGATCACGCTCGGAATCGTCGACGGCGAGGCCATCGCGTTGGTGGAGGCGCGAACCGATCGAACCGATTCCGTGCGGCGAGCGGTCCACACGTTGGCACCGGGACTGATCGGTAGCGGCACCTCGATCGGTGTCAGCGCTCCGACCGCGCCCGCCGACATCCGAAGCGCGATCGAGGAAGCGCGCTACGCCCGCAGACTCGCCGAGCGTCGTGGCTCGGATTGCAGCGTCGTCGGGCACGATGAATTGGCCACGCTGACAATACTTCTCGCCAACGTTCCCGACGACGTGCGACGCATGTTCACCTCGAGACTGCTGACTCCCCTGGTCGACTACGACGACCTGCACAACAGTGATCTCGTCGAGACACTGTCGGTGTACCTCGACACCAACGGAGCCTGGACGCGATGTGCCGAACAACTGCACATGCACGTCAATTCCGTCCGATATCGCATCCAGCGCATCGAGGAACTGACCGGCCGCGATCTGTCGCGACTGGAGGACAGGATCGAGTTCTACTTGGCTTTACGGCTGCGGTGACCCGTCGCGGTCTACCCTGGAGCCATGGCTCTCATTGCAACACTGGATCTGACGTTCAAGCCCGAGTCTCTCGCCGACGCGCGAGCACTGCTGCGCACGGTGCTGGCCGATACCCGCGCGTTCGAGGGTTGCCTCGGCGTCGACGTGTGGGTCGACGAGGAGAACGAAGCCCACGTGGTGGCCTACGAGACGTGGGAGTCGGCCGAGGCCGATGCGAAGTACCGCGAGTTCCGCGCCGGTCCCGGCCAGATCACCGAACTGCCGCCGATGCTCGCTGCCGCTCCGACACTGACGAAATTCACGGTCGACTCGTCGATCTGATCGGCAAGTATTCGGCTACCTCGTCACCTGGTGGTGGGAGTAAGCAGAAGCAGGTTCCGGTCGGCCGGTGAGGAAGCCCTGAACCATCTGGGCTCCCAATTCGTGCGCCACTTGCAGTTCCGCTTCGGTCTCGACGCCTTCCATGATGACGGTGGCGTCGATCTGCCGGGCGAAGTCGACGATCGCGGTCGCGGCTGCTCGACGCAGGGGATCGCGGTCGATTCCGTGGACCAGCGCATAGTCCACTTTGAGGATGTCGGGCCGCAATTCGATGACGTGGCGTAGACCGGCGAATCCGGCACCGACGTCGTCGATGCAAATCTGTACTCCCGCAGCACGCAGGCTGTCGATGGCTCGGGTGACCGCGAGGTAGTCGTCGACTCGCTCGTGCTCGGTGATCTCGAGGAAGAACGTCCGCGACGCCAGGTGCGGGCGTAGTCGATCGAGCAGGTTCGTCGTGCGGATGGTGTCCGCGGATGCGTTCAGCGAGACGAATGATCCCGGCGGTAGCGCATGTATCGAGTCGAGCGCCCGGTCGAGTGCGGCACGTTCGAGGCGGGGACCGATGCCGGCCTCGGTGGCGTCTCGGTACCACGAGAGCGGCGATCCGGCACCGAACGGAAAGCGCGAGAGTGCCTCGAAACCGACGACGGATCCCTTGACGGTGTCGCAGATGGGCTGGAAGAAGATGTCGGGGCCGCCGGATGCGATGAGTTCGTCGATCCGGCTCCGCGTCTGCTCGTGCGAGTTCGCTTCGGGAAGACGATCGGACGCCGCGCTTCCGGAGGTTCGTGCCTTGAATCGGTACATCTCGATGTCGGCCAGCGCGATCAACCGTCGAACCAGAACATGAATGCTGGTGTCGGAGTCGAGTGCCTCGACGGCCGAACCGAGGCTGGTGGTGAACCGAGGACCGTCGAACGTTTCCTCGAGCGCAGCCCGAATCCTGTTGTCCGACTGAGTGATCTCCTCTCGAGTTCCGGTTCTGACAACCACGAACTCATCACCGCCCAGGCGTGCGACCGCCGACCGATCGCCCACAGCCTCGGACAGGCGTCGGGCGACTTCGATGAGAACGGCGTCGCCCGATGGATGCCCGAATCGGTCGTTGATCTGCTTGAAACGGTCGATATCGAGGACCGTGACCCCCACCGCTTGACCGGCCTCGGACGGTGAGACACCCAGGGTGTCCACGGTGTCCAGCAGACCGCGGCGATTCCACAGGCCGGTCAACGGGTCGGTCAGCGCCCGCGCGGCCTTGAGACGTAATTGCCCTATGTACGCCTTGATCATGAAGGGTGCCGCGTAGAGAGAACCGATGGTCACGATGCGGGACGCGGTCGACCACGGGTCGGCACCATCGGCGACGGCAAGAACACCGAGCGTCAGCAGCGTGATCGTTGCGACGCCGAGGTGTGTGACCATCACCCGATACGAACTCCCGACGACGATGAATGCGGCGACTATCGCGAACATCGCGCAACCCGGCATCGCGTCGAAATGGGTCTGGAACGACAGCAGGACCGAGACGATGCCGAAATCTGCGTACAGGACGTAGGCCGTCGCCAGATGCGGAGACGTCCAAGGACGGATGTACCAGGCGATGGCCACGGGCATCGTGGTAGCCGACGCGATGAGGACCACGATCGACATCGGTTCGGAGAACTGCCCCGCCGGTATCATCAGTACCCCGGCCAGTCCGAACGTCAGCGTCATTCCGCTGATGAACAGTCGAACCCATCGTTCCTTTGCGGTGGGGATGAAATCTCCCTGATCGGAAATAGCAACGCCCTCCGTCGAATAAGGCCCCAACCTGCATGAACGCTAGCACTCGGCGTATACGCGCACCCTGAATCGGACGAATCAGACCATGTCTCGCTTGGTGAGCCACCGTAGTGTCGGCCACCCGAGAAACACCGGCAACCAGCAGGTCAGGACGCGATAGAGCAAGACCGACGGCACGGCGATGGAGGCGGGCACTCCGAAGGCGGCCAGACCGCCGATGAGTGCGGCCTCCACGGCACCCACACCGCCCGGCGTCGGTGCGGCCGAGGCCAGAGTTCCGCCGATCATCGTCACCACCGTCACGGTGACGAACGTGGTGCCGCCGCCGAAGGCCTCGATGCTTGCCCACAGTGCGAGCGCGGCACCCAACGTCGTGGCCGCGCAGCCGAGGATGATGATCGAGAACCGTTTGGGGTCGCGGGCGAGTTCGCCCAGTTCGCCGAGGACTTCCTTGATCTGCGGACGAACGGCGACCCGCAGCCAGCGTCGCAGCTTGGGTACGAACATGAACGTCCCGACGACGCCGAAAGCGGCACCTGCGATGAGATACAGCACGGTGTTGCCCGGCACCATGTTCGACAGACCGGACGAGGTGCCTGCGACGACGCTGAAGAAGATCAGCAGGCTCACGTGCGTGATCACCTGGACCGATTGTTGCAGCGCCACAGCCGCCGTCGCGCGAACCGTTCCCAATCCACCCTTCTGCAGGAATCGCACGCTCAGGGCCAGTCCGCCGACGCCGGCGGGTGTCGTCGTCGCCGCGAAGGTGTTGGCGACCTGCATCACCGTCAGATTCCAGAAGCTGACCTTGCCCAACGCGCACGCCCACAACGCGGCTCCGGCACCGACGTACGTCAGCGCGGACACCGCCAGACCGAGCAGAGCCCACCACCAGTTCGCCGAACCGAGTTCGGTGACGAACGCGGGCACCGCACTGATGAACGGGTATGCGACGTAGACCAATCCGATCAACAGCACGAGCGAGATGATCTGGTTGCGGCTGAATCGGGTGACCTGTTCGGCCTCGATCTTGGCGGCACCGGTCTGCTCGAGAACCTCTAGCCGGACTGCCTTCATCGTCTTGTCGGCGTCGCGCACCGATTGGCGAATACGCGGCGGGATGGCGGACTTGGTCAAACGACCCGAGGCCGCAACCACGGTCTCGAAGCCGAGTACGTCGATGGCGGTCGCGACGGCGCGCTGGGAGCCGAACAGGTCTGCGGTGGTGAGCAACAACTGCGCGACGTCGGATTGCATCTGGGAATCAGAGGCACCCAGTTCGGCATGGCCGAAGCCGCAGAAGAGGGCCTTGCCGTCGTGGATCCGGAGTTCGTTTCGGTGCAGGTCACCGTGGGAGATCTGGTTCTCGTGCAGAGTGTGCAGGGCCGACCACAGAGCGCCGAGGGTGGCGTCGTCGTGCTCCGCCTCGATCGGATCACCGATGGGAAGGCTGTGCGCGTACAGGGTCCATCCTCTGTCGAGCGCGGCCACCGCCAGTGGGTGACTTCCCGCCGCACCCAACCCCTTGATGGCAAGGCCCATCAGGGCGCGATGCTCGACGGCCCGGCGCATCGACGCGTGCAATGGCGCAGTTTCGCTGCCACGCAGTGTGATCCACCGCCAGGACTGACGTAGGGCACCGCCGCTGCGCTGATTCTGCCCGTACAACTCGACCACCACATCGGCGTCGGGAGTGTGTGCGTTCAACACCAACGGGCCGGGGCCGGCCGGACGGACGACGGTGAAGCTGCGCACGGTGACACCGCGGCTGTGGAACAGGCGAACCGCCGCGTCGAGCGGAACCTCGAGCGCCGGGGTGCCGACGAGCAACACGATGACGGCTCCGACGAGCCAGCCGACCGCCAGTCCGAGCATCGAGCGAGCCGGGACCACGGTGGAGACGACCAGGTGCATCGGTACGAATGCGAGCAACAGCGTCCACCATGCCCGACGCCACTTCGCGGGTAGGCCGGGGCCGGAGACCGTCAGAGCCGCGGCCAGCATCGCGATCCAGCGCGAATCGTCGAGGAATTGCGCGAGGAACGTGTCGAGTCGGTCGGGAACGTCGAGGTCCCAGGTGGGAGTGGAGATCCCGGTTCCGGTGATCGACAGCGCCAGAGCGGCCAGCAGTGCTGCGGCCGCGTACCCGGCGAGCAGTTTCCATTTGCGGCCGGCGATCAGTCCGATCAGGACGCCGAACGGGAGCGCGAGAATGGCGACGCCGTAGACGATGTAGACGGCGTTGGATTGGTCGGGACTGAGCACGCCGACGATGTTCGAGACCGATTGCTCGAGGGCATCCCACTGATTTCTGGTGATCAGCGAACCGGCGATCACCACGCCCAACAGTGCCGCGGCCGATACGACCCGAATGATGTCGCTGGTTCTCCGCACCAGCGGCTGAAGCAGGTTTCCCGCTACGGGAATGTCCCGCCCATCCACACGCATGGGGTCAACCTACCGTGCGGTACGCCTGCGGAGTTCGTTGCGGACGGTGGGCCATTCGGATTCGATGATCGAGAACACGACGGTGTCGCGCAACGAACCGTCGGACATGCGTTGATGATTGCGCAGAATCCCGTCCTGCTTCGCACCCAGCTTCGCGATCGCCGTCCGCGACTGCAGGTTCATCCAATGGGTACGAAACTCGACGGCGATGCATCCCAGTTCCTCGAATGCATGCGTCAGCAGCAGCAGTTTGCTCGCCGGATTGGTGCCGGTTCCGTGCGCGGAGCGGGCATTCCACGTGTATCCGATTTCGACGCGACGGTTGGTGGCGTCTGCGTTGCAGAATGTCGTCGCTCCGATGATCTGCCCGGTGTCGTTGCGGCGCAGCGTGAACGGAAGCATCGTGCCTGCGTCGAGCAATCCGAGTCGACGGTCGATCTCGGCCGCCATGTCCTCGGGCTTCGGAACGCTGGTGTACCAGAGATTCCACAGCTCCCCGTCGCGGGCGGCATCGCACAGACCTTCGAGATGATCGTGGCTCAGAGGCTCGAGGGTCACGAGATCGTCAGTGAGGGTCACCGGTTGCAGAAAGGACATTCGCCGACGATACGTCGGATCTGCCCGTCCGGGAAAGCATGACGATCAGCACTGCGGTGACGGCCATGAGTACTAGGGCAATCACCTCGGTGAAGGCGGGGTCACAGCAGGCGACCATCACGGTCTCGCTACCGTTACTGATGGATCTGATCGCCGACGAAATTCGCTGGCTCGCGGCGCGTGATGCGCCCTACGGTGGGGATCATGCACATCGCCATGATCGGCACGACAGCTCCCAGCCACATCTATCCATCGCTGGCCGTCATTGCCGAGCTGGTGCGGCGCGGGCATCGCGTCACCTATGCCGTCGGTGATTCTCTGCGACACGTGGTCGAACCCGCGGGCGTCGAGGTGGTGCCGTTCACCTCGATACTTCCCGACGGAGAGGCGTCATGGCCGGATGATCCGGCCGCGGCGATGCAGGTCTTCCTCGACGAGGCGATCGCGTCGTATCCGGTGCTCACCGCGTTCTACGACGACGATCAGCCGGATCTGTTTCTGTACGACATCGGCGGAATGACGGCACCCGTCCTCGGGGTGCGCTACGGGGTGACGGCAGTACAGCTCTCGCCGACGTACGTGGCGTGGGATGGATACGCCGAGGATCTTTCCGATGTACTGACGCCGATGCGTGAATCCGCTGGTGGCCTGCAATACCACGCTTCGTACACGGCTTGGTTGCGAGACAACGACATCGACGCTGATCCCTGGGAATGGATCACC
The DNA here is from genome assembly GCF_030056835.1 of Rhodococcus sp. IEGM 1372. Classification (NCBI taxonomy): domain Bacteria; kingdom Bacillati; phylum Actinomycetota; class Actinomycetes; order Mycobacteriales; family Nocardiaceae; genus Rhodococcus; species Rhodococcus sp. IEGM 1372. The sequence continues at coordinate 18,296 of NZ_JASHKS010000050.1, forward strand.
TACCCGCAGCACTGTCTGTCGCTCATCCCGAAAGTGATGCAGCCCAACGCGGATCGGGTACCGGATTCGGTGCGGTTCGTCGGGCCGTGCCTCGATCCGGTACGCCTGCAGGACCGCAGCTGGACGGCACCCGACGCGCCGATCCTGTACATCTCCTTCGGTACGGGCTACAACGAGCGACCCGAGTTCTACCGACTGTGCATCGAGACCTTCGCGAACACCGACTGGCACGTGGTGATCTCCATCGGCCGACGCGTCGACCCGGCCGTGCTCGGTGAGCTACCAGCGAATGTCCAGGTACACGAACATGTTCCGCAGCTCGCGGTGCTCGATGCTGCGACCGTTTTCGTCACTCACGCCGGGATGGGTGGTTGTACCGAGGCGCTGTGGTTCGGTGTCCCGACCGTGGCCATCCCCCAGGCCGTCGATCAATTCGGCAATGCGGCGATGCTCGCCGAACTCGGCGTCGGCGTGCACCTGGAATTCGAGAAGGTCACGGCTTCGAGCCTGGTCGACGCAGTTGCCCAGGCTCGCGAATTGGCACCGCGCGCAGCGGCGATGAGTGCCCAGGTACGAGCACACGGTGGCGTCGAACAGGCGGCCGATGCGATCGAGCAGTTCCGGAACTAGCTCGACGTCACGGCTGTCGAGCTGCGGCCAGGATCTCCAGCTGCGTGAACGTCTCGGCGTAGGTCTCGCGAACCCGATCCCAGGATGCCGTCATGTCCACGCTGTGCGGATCGGGAATCGGCAGCGCGTAACCGTATTGGGAGCGAGGCACAGGATTGCCGGGCAGGACGAGCACCTGTGTGAACGCCGCAGAATCGGGATTGAACGTCAGGGTGTGAGACGCGACGTTCCGGTCCCAATCCTCCGACGGCCACGACAGAAAGATCACATGCTGCGGGCCCTCGGCGACGTCGGTGTACGAGACGTAGCTGCCGTAGTGATCCTCGCCCGGCGAGACGATCTTGTACGCGCCGTTGTCGGTGTAGATCAGTAGGGCCTCTGCGAACGGCTTCCGATCGAACAACGCCGTGTACCTGAGCGCGTGCACGAACACGGGTTGTCCCAGCGGGATCGAGACGGACTCTGTGTGTGCGGTCATGAGAATCGACTCCATCTCCAGCGAATCCGGTGCAGCCAGCCGCGCTGAGCGCGGTCCAGTGCACCCGATTCAGTCCTCCAGAACGCTGACGCTCACGCCGTAGGGCAGGAAGCGGACGCGTCGGCGCGGGTCGGTGTTGTCCTTGTGCGCACGCAGGGCATCGAGTTCGGTGGCGTAGAGCTGGTCGATCTGGGGTGATCCGGCGTCGTCGACGCTGTAGATCGCCCAGACTCCGTCCCCCTTCTGACCTGTGGTTTCGGGTTCCGGCGGAGCTTTGGGTGCCCCGGCGTTGGAGGCGAACAGCGATCCGACCACCTCGCGTAGTCCCTCGGTTGCCTCACGGGCGAACTTGTCGAAGTCGTCGGATCCGAATCCGAACGGTCCTTGGTTGGCCATGGCTGTACCTCCTGAAGGTGAAACTCCAGTATGCGCGTTCTCGCCGAACAGCTGCCGTGTCCACCGTCGAGGTGCTGCTAGGCGGCTATTGCTGTAGCCGAGCCCCGATGGTGTTGTGCAGCGCCCGCAGCGAGTTCTGGCCGAGCGAGACCGTCTGCGACTCGACGTACCGCAGCAGGTGTGAATCGTCGAGCACCTTCTCGCTGGACTGGATCAGCACAGTGCCGGCCCCGGTGAAGTCGAACTGACGCTCCTCGCCGCTGTTCGCCCCGAGGAATCCGCGGGCTGCACCGAGGAAGTTCTGCATCCAGTCGGCGTCGAAGTGATGCGACGGCGAGGGGCAATCCGCCCATCCGACAAGGGCTTCCGGGTCGATACGCAGCGGCGGCTCGGCGAACATGACGGGGCCGTTGGACGAGGCCAGGAACTTGCCGGTGCCCAGCAGCGTCAGGAATCCCGGGACGATGGACTGCTTGAGATCCAGAGTCGGCTCGAAGGCAAGGAGATTCGCGGCCCGGATGGTGAGGTTGCCGTCGTCGAGGTCATAGCTGTTGATGTTGAAACCGCGATCGCCGAGGATCAGCTTGCCCTGACCCTGCGCGAGTACCCAGTCGTTCGAGTACAGCGGAGACGAGAACCGCGCCGCGACGATGGCGGGCATGGACGTCTGCCCGAGCGGCTCGAATCGAACGTTGCCGTAGTACGCGATCATCGCGCCCTTCGACGTGAACCAAGGCTGGCCTGCGAGTTCGACGCAGAACGCATAGTCGTTGCCGGGAACGTTGTCGTTGACCGGGAGGGTGTACGGGGTGTGTATTTCCACGACAGTGCTCCCTAGAACTTCTGCTCGGACGCCTGCACCCATACGGTGCCCATGCCGGTCATCTTCAATTGGATCGCCTCGCCACTGCCCTTGCCGACGGCGTCGCGCCACCCGACGTTCGCAGAGACGTCGACGTTGATGTTGCCGATGTGGCAGACGTACGCCTGCGGATCGACCACCACCTGGGGGTGATCCGGTCCGATCTGCAGCGGAGTCGCGCCCCCGTGCGAGAGAACCGCGACGCTGCCCTGGCCGGTCAGCTGTGTCGTGAACAAGCCTTGCCCGGTCATCGCACCGCGCACTGCTCCGCGGACACCGCCCTGCGAGGTCAGAGCCACGATGGAACTCTGGAGGTAGCCGTCGTGCACCAGGAGCCGATCGGCTTCGACGGTGAGCATCGACGAACCGTCGAGATGGATCACCTCGATGTACAACCCGGCGTGACCGTAGAAGACTTCGCCCTGCCCCTCTGCGGCCATCATCGCCACGTGCTCGCCTGCCATCATCCGTCCGGCCATCCCGGCGACGCCGCCCATGCCCGGCATGGCACCCGCGCCGCCACCCATCGAGTGCGGAATGAACCGAACGTCGCCGGTGTAGTAGAGCATCGATCCTCGACGCGCGAGCACGTTCTGATTGGGTGTTAGAACGGATTTCACTACTTTGCTGTTGACCAGTTCGAGTGGCACGTCAGCGCTCCTCGGGTTGGATGTAGACGACGCCCTGGCCGTCGAAGCGGAGGGAGAACGCCTCGCCGCTGCCGCCGCCGATGGCGGAGCGCCACGTGACGTCGGTGACGAAGCTCTGGTTCAGTTGGCCGCGATGGGCGACGAACGCGTCGGGATCGACGACGAGTGGGTACTGCGGATCGACGGCGAGGGCGATGATCGGCCCACCTTTGGACAGCAATGCCACGGTGCCGGACCCGCTGACGACGGTGGTGAACAGTCCCTGGCCGGAACCGGCACCGCGCAAGCCGGAGAATTTGATGTCGGTCTTCAGTTGCCCTGTGAGAGCCAGCAATTGGGACGACTCTACGTGCAGGTTGTCGCCCTGGACCTCGACGAGGGTGATGTCCTGAGCGTCGACGGCGAAGTAGACGGTGCCCTTGCCGGACACGTCCATCAGCGACAGCGATTCGCCGGTCACCTTCTGTTTGAGCGCGGCGCGGAAACCGCCGCCACCGCCCATGCCGGCGCTCTTGAAGGCGACATCGCCCTCGTACGCCACCATCGAGCCCGACATCGCGCGCAGGGAGTCGCCGGTCAGGTCGGCGACCAAGACACGGTGCCCGTTCATCCTCAGCTGAGCCACGGGGGAACTATGCCACCGCACGCGCCCCCGCGGCTACTGCTGGAGCAAAATTCTAGACGAGCGGCTTCAGAGCTTTACCTGCCAGTTCGACGGCTCCCGGCTGGTGTCCGTTGGTGATCAGGTTGATGATGATGCCGTCGACGCCCTGATCGAGGACGCGCTTCTGCACCTGCTCGGCCACGTCGTCGGGGGTTCCGCAGAAGTGCCGATCGGTGGCCTTCGCCGCGTCCTCCTCGGACAGGTTCGTCAGGTCGAGGCCCTGCTTGAGCACGAACTCACGCTGCAGTTCCTTGGCCTTGTCGCCGTCCTCGTCGACGATGACGAACGCGAGGAAACTCGTCTCGAGGTCCTTGGGGTCGCGATCGACCTCCTCGCAACGGGCCTGGACGGCAGCCATCTTGCGCGGCAATTCGTTTGCGTCGCAGATGATGTTGAGGTGATCGGCGAACTGTGCGGCCAAGCCGAACGTCTTCTTCTCGCCACCGCCGCCGAGCATGATCGGCAGGTCGTCGCGGATGCGGGGCTCGTTCATCGCGTTCTCGACCTGGTACCAGAGACCGTCGAACGTGGGACGCTGGCCGCGGAGCATCGGTTCGATGATCTGCAGTGCCTCGTCGAGTCGCTCGAAACGGTCGGTGAACGTGCCGAACTCGAGTCCGAAGCTCTGGTGCTCGAGTTCGTACCAGCCGGCTCCGATCCCGAGGATCGCGCGACCGCCGCTGACGACGTCCAACGTGGTGACGGTCTTGGCGAGGATCGCCGGGTTGCGGTAGGTGTTGCCGGTGACCAGCGCGGAGAGCTGGATGGTGTCGGTGGCCGTCGCGAGCGCGGACAGCGCAGAGTAGGCCTCGAGCATGGGCTCGTCGGGCTTGCCGATCCCGGGAAGTTGGTAGAAGTGATCCATCACGAATGCGGTGTCGAACCCGGCCGCTTCGGCCTCGCGCGCCTGCGCGATGACCTGGGGAAAGAGCTCTGCGACCGAACCGTCGTAGCTGAAGTTGGGCATCTGGTAACCGAGGCGAATAGTCACGAGATCCACGCTACTCGGATATCGGCCCGTGGCATGTGCCGGAGCGCGATAATTCGACGATGACATCCTTGGAGCTGACCAGGCAGCCGTTCTCCGGATTCGGCGTAAACGACCTGCAGGCGGCGCGCACGTTCTATGCCGAGACGCTCGGACTGACGGTCACCGAGAACGAGATGGGCATGCTCGAGCTGCACCTGGGGACCGGGACGATCGTGCTGATCTATCCGCGTCCCGGGCACGTACCCGCGCAGTACACCATCCTGAACTTTCCGGTGGCCGATATCGAGAGCGCTGTCGACGCCTTGATCGCCAAAGGAGTTGTGTTCGAGCAGTATCCGGACATACAGGGTCGTTCCGCAGGCTCCACTCCTGCCATGGGTACCGACGACAAGGGAATCTTTCGCCATGGCGGACCGCTGATCGCCTGGTTCACCGACCCGGCGGGCAATGTGTTGTCGGTGCTGCAGGACTGACCCTCAGGCTGTCGGCATTCCCGCGGCGAGTGTGATTGTGCCGGAGCTGGTTACGCCTGCGTCATCGACCCATTCGACGACGGCGGGCTCGCCGGGGCGACGTCCGAGCAGCGCCTCCGACAGGTCCGATGAGGATCCGATCTCCGCGCCGTCGAACGTCACGATGATGTCCCCCGCGGACAGTCCCAGGACCTCCGCCGGGGAATCGAACGTCACCGATACCACCCCCGCCCCGATCGCCGGCTTGTTCTCGAAGACTGACACATCGCGCACCGACACTCCGAAATACGGTGTGGGACCCACATGCACGGTGCCACCGGACTGGCCCGCGAGGACCTGGTCGAGTACCGAGACCGCCTCGGAGATGGGGACGGCATACGCCTCGGGTGCCTGCGGCGGCGAGAACTCGGTGCCGTTGCGCGCCTCGTCCGACAACCCCGCGGTGTTCACGCCCACCACTCGGCCCCAGGCATCGAAGAGGGGCCCGCCCGAATCCCCCGCTCGCACATCGGCATCGACGCGAATCATTCGCTCCAACGTATTTCCCGAACCGTCCACCGAACTGCGCGTACGCACCTGCTGATCGAGGGCGGTCACCGCTCCCGGTGCCGGAACCAATACCCCTGCACCCGAGGCATTCCCGACGGCGGTCACCGCATCACCCACCTCGGGAAGCGGGTCCGGGGCAAGCTCGACCACCGGCAGGTCGGCCGCGGTGATCAACTGCACGACCGCCACGTCACGAGATTTGTCGTAACCCAACACGGTGGCGTCGTAGATGAGTCCGTTGCCCATGTGCACTGCGCTGATGTCGGTGGCGTTCTCGACGACGTGGAAGTTGGTGAGCACGATTCCGTCGGGGGCGACGACGAAGCCCGTGCCCGCGACCCCGGAGAATCCTGCGGACGCCGACAAGGTGACGACGGTGGGATCGACGCGAGCTGTGAGCTCTTCGAGCGTCAGGGGTGGCGGTTCGACGACGGGTGCGACGGCCGGTGCCGGAGTTGCGACGAAGTCCGCGGTTCCGGGATCGAGCGACGGCGTCGCGAAGAGCCACACACCGGCAGCGACCAGCGTCAGCACCACCGCTCGTCCACCCGACCGCATAGAGACCGATTATGGTCCGGTGGCGATGGTGGTGCCAGCTAGTTGGCAATCACGGCCAGCGGCCCTCCCTGTGCGGCCGTCTACAGTCTGCTCATGCCCGCGTCGCATCGACCCCGAGTTCTGATCGGCATCTCCGGTTGGACGTACGCGCCCTGGCGAGGAGATTTCTATCCGGCGGGTTTGGCGCATCGCAAGGAACTCGGGTACGCGTCGGAACATCTGACATCGATCGAGATCAACGGCACGTTCTATGCGATGCAGAAGCCGTCGAGCTTCACCAAGTGGCACGACGAGACGCCGGACGACTTCGTGTTCTCCATCAAGGGTGGTCGGTACGTCACCCACATCAAGCGGCTCGTCGGAGTCGAAGCGGCACTCGCGAACTTCTTTGCCACCGGTGTACTGACGCTGGGTGACAAGCTCGGACCGTTCCTGTGGCAGTTGCCGCCGAACCTCGAATTCGACGCGCAGAAGATGTCGGATTTCTGCGACATGTTGCCCCGAACGGTCTCTGCTGCAGTCTCGTTGGCGGGCATGAGGGACGACAAGCTGGCAGAGGATCGAGTGTTGTTGCCTGCTTCGTCGTCGCGGCCGCTTCGGCACTGTGTGGAAGCGCGGAATCAGAGTTTCGCCTCGGACGCGGCAGTGGAGTTGCTGCGACAGAACGATATTGCGTTCGTCGTCGCCGACACCGCCGGCAAGTACCCGTACGTCGACACCCCTACAGCCGATTTCATGTACGCCCGACTGCACGGCGACGAGGAGCTGTACGCCAGCGGGTACACGGATGCGGCGCTCGACCGATGGGCCGCGAAGATCGCGGACTGGACGGCCACGGGCAGAAACGTCCACGTGTACTTCGACAACGACATCAAGGGCTACGCACCCTTCGACGCAATGAAACTGATCGAACGAATCGGTAGATGAGTATTCGACTGTCTAGCCCATTTCATAGACATTCGGATACTTCAATGTTCTCCTCCAGGCGCAGGTAGGGCCTCTGCAACCCGAGAAAGACTCTCTGCGGCGGCCAGAATCGTCGCAACCTTTGCGCTGAGGGCATCGCCCTCGAATGTCTCCGCTCGGCCGCCAACGCTGATCGACGCAATTACCGCGGCGTTTCGTCCGAGTATCGGTGCGCCGACGGCCGCGACGCCGGTGAGGTAGTCCGAATTGCTCAGTGCGTACCCCTTCGATCGGATCTGTTCGAGGCGTGTCAGCAACTCGTCCGGCGCCGTCGGTGTTCGATCCGTGAAGGCCGGTAGATCCTGGGTGAGCCAGCGGTCGCGAATCCGAGCAGAGAATGCCAGCATGGCCATCGGGCCTGCGGTGGCGTGATACGGGAGAACCGAACCGATGGAAATACCCGCGACCACAAGGGGATTGCTCCCTTCATGACGATCGATGCAAACGGCTCCCTCGTCTGCGGGAACCATGAGATACGCAGTGTCGCCGAACTTTTCGGCAATCTCCGACAGGTACGGTTGTGCCGCACCGCGGATGTCGAGTTGGGTCAGTGCCGACGATCCGATCTCGAACACGGGCATGCCGATTCGATACGAGCCCTCGGCCGTGCGGTCCACCCAGCCGGCGTGGATCAGTGTGGTCATCAGTCTGTGCACTGTCGTCTTGTTCATTCGACTTGCCGTCGTCAGCTCGTTGAGCGTCCACACGGGGTGCGTCGTATCGAAATGATCGAGCAGCGTGCAGGCCTTGACCACCGCGCCCACGATGTCGCGGCCGGCGTGGTCGTCGGACTCGGTGGGCGATGCCACGTGTGCTCCTTCGATCGGACTGGGAAGTGCTGCCGCCATCCTACGAACCCCCCTTGACTTGTGATCGCCACCACTCTAGTTTCGGAATGCGTTCCGCAATACGAAATGGATGGTGCTCATGACCGCGACACTCAGAGATCTGACCGAACAGGGCCTGGTGTATGCCCCGGGCGTATGGGACGGACTGACCGCCAAGCTCGCCGAGCAGGCCGGGTTCTCGGCCTTGTGCGCGTCCGGCTTCGCCGTGTCGGCGGCCCTCGGGCTGCCCGACGCGGAGCTCTACACGATGACCGAGAACCTCCAGGCGGTGCGCACGATCGGCGAAGCGTCCTCCCTCCCGCTCGTCGCGGACATCGACACCGGCTACGGCAACGCCGTCAACGCGGCGCGGACCGCGGGCCGATTCGCAGCCGCGGGCGTGCAGGGCGTCTTCATGGAAGACCAGCTCTCACCCAAGAAATGCCCGATCTGCGTTGGCGAGCCGGTGGACCTCATCAGCATCGAGGAAGCGTCGGGCAAGGTTCGAGCCGTCCGGGATTCGCTGCCGGAGCACGTCCTGATGATCGCCCGCACCGATGCTCGTGGCGACGACGCGATCCGACGCGCTACCGCATACGTCGACGCGGGTGCCGACATGATCATGCCCGTCACCAAGACTTTCGAGACCGCCGAGGAGTGGGCTCGCTGTCACGACGCGGTAGGCGTTCCGCTGATGGCGACGTTGACCGCGTCGACCTGGACCGAGCGTGAGTTCACCCCCGAGGTCCTCGGGCAGATCGGCGTTCGACTCGCCCTGCTGCCCACCCAGGTGCTGATGGCCGCCACCGGAGCAGCTCGTGAAGCTCTGCGCCGACTCGCAGGCGGCGAAGCCCCGGCCGACGTGAGCGCCGACGCGTTGCAGCACCACGAGTTCGTCGATCTCATCGGCTTCCCGGAAGTGGAAGCAGCACAACGCAAGTACCTTCCCGCCGACGCGAAGGCGTGATCGGTATGAGCTCCGACGCACTGACGATGGTCGAGAAGATCCTCGGCCGAACCTGTGATGCCGATGTGGTGCACGCCGGAGAGAATCACGCCGTCCGGCCCGCTCGCATGATTGCCTACGATTTCCCCGGTTACACCGACGTGATGTTCCGGCAGATGCGCGAGGACTTCGGCATCACCGAACTCGACGACCCATCTCGTTACGTCGTCTTCATCGACCACATGCTCACCAAGAAGAACGCCAAAGAGCAAGAGGTGCATCAGGTCACGCGAGACTGGTGCGAGTTCTACGGCATCGAGCTGCACGAGGGCCGAGGCATCGGCCACCAGCTCACTGCCGAACTCGGACTCGCGACGCCAGGAGACTTCCTCGTCCACTTCGACGGGCACATCAGCGGAATCGGTGCCTTCGGCGCTCTCGGATGGGGCATCAGGCGCGATCTGATCGAGGCCTGGGTGACGGGACAGCTGTACGTCGACATCCCGGCCACCACACGGTTCGACCTCGTGGGTGAGTTCGGTGCCGGCGTCGACAGTCGCGATCTCGTTCACACGATCATCGACCTGGTCGGTGCCGACGGATGTGCCCACCAGGTGATGGAGTTCGGTGGTCCAGGAGCGCGGTCGATGAAGATCGACCACCGCCAGGGTTTGATCGGCCCAGGGATTTCGGACACTGGACCCGCTTAGGATAGGGATCTACTGAA
>NZ_JASHKS010000051.1:0-10243 GCF_030056835.1 Rhodococcus sp. IEGM 1372
CCCACTGCAGATATCCAGTATCAACCGGACATATCCATACTCACAGTCACATTGACTCCCCAGGGGGAGGGCGGTCAGGGCACCCAGTGTCTTGCGGCGATGTCGTCGATCACCGGATCCCCGTCCTGCGCAGCATCGAGTGCTTCGAGGTCGTCGCGCAGTGCGTTCAAGCGTGGGTCATCGCCCTCGGCTTGTTCGGCGGCCGTTCCTCCGTCGTCGGCGAGTTGCGCGAGCAGTTTCGCGCGCACGCGATCCTTCAGCGAGTCGCTCATTCGTCGTCACCCTTCTTGAAGACGCGGCGGGCCGTGGGGATGAGCGCGATGAGCACGCCCAGCAGCACGATGATCGAGAAGATTTCCAGCAGCATGTCCAACTCCTAGGGGGGTCAGGTCGGGGCGATCGCGGTGCCCCATGGGGTGTTGCGCACCACGGTGAACACGGTGAGGACGGCGATCATCACGATCACCGTCGGGCGGTTGAATCGCGGGAACTCGAGCGGGCGTCCGGTCCAGCGAGCCCGCAACCACAGCGCCCACACTGCGAGCGCGCCGACGGCAACCACGACCGCACCGACATTGCTCGACGCAGCCGCCGCGATGTCTCCGCGGGTGAGGTCACCGAGAGCCCGGGTCGTGCCGCATCCGGGGCACCACAATCCGGTCAGGGCGTGAAACGGGCAGGGAAGGTACGCCGAAGTGCGAGGGTCACGAACGTGCAGCAGCACTGCCCCACCGACAGCCGCAGCGGCAACACCGAGAGGTGCGGCGATGCTGCGCGATCGGGCGGGTGCCGTCATGACTACCAGTCCATCACGGTTCCAGCATCCATCAAGGTTCAACGACGATCGTCGCCGTCATGTCCGGATGCGGGGTGCAGTGGTAGGTGAAGGTGCCCGCGGTATCGAAGGTGTGCGTGAACTGTCCGGTCTCCATCAAAGCGCTTCGGAACGAGTTGTCGTCGGCAACCACGTTGTGGGCCATGCCGCGGTCGGCGAACACCCAGGTGACGGTGTCCCCCACGGAGATCGTCAGTGACTTCGGCGAGTACATCCGATCGGCGACGGTCACCTGGTTCTCGGCAACGGGTTCGGCGGGTGCGGCCGGGGTGGTTGCGGTGGAGCAGGCAGTCAACATGATCATCGATGCCGCGAGCAGTCCGAATGCCTTCATGACTCCGACGGTACCGAAGGTGTTCGTTCCCTCCGGCCGAGGATGTACTGAGCCGTCAGTGCGATCGATCGCTCCGAATCCTGGGTCAGTTGCTGCAGTGCCTGCAACGCCGCCGAGCCCGGAATGCTCGCCAACGCCTGTGTCACTCGCTGTCGCACCACAGAGTCGTCGATGCCGTCCATCAACGCCGCCACGATCGAGTCGGCGGATCCCAGCACGCCCAGGGCATCAGCGGCATCCACGTCGTTCGTGCCGTCGTGCACCATCGCGATCAGTGTCGGAATGGCGTCGACGACGCCTCGAGTCGCGAGTTCCAGTGCAGCGACCCGACGGACCTGCTCGTCGTCGTGGACCAGCGACTCGGTCAGTAGTTCGGTGGCATCGGGGTGAGATATCTCGACGACGGTATCCACGGCGCGGCGTCGTACCTCGGGGTCCGAAGAATCCAGGCCCTCCTGCAGCGGCCCGATCGCGTCCCCACCCGACTGAGCGAGGGCCCACCGCAGTGCGCCGGCCACGTTGGTTGCGGGCTCACGCAGCACCGCCTCGGCCAGGGCGGCTGCCGGAATGGGTCGATCTCCGACGGAGGACAGCGCCGCCGTCTGCCGCTTCCCTGCACTGACGGACCCGAGATCACTCAGCAGCGCCACAGTGTCGAGTACGTCCTCCCAGTCCGCCGGCCGCAGGTCGCCGATGCGACGCAACCGCGTGAGCAACTCGGTATCCCGAGCGATGCGTTCCTCCGTTCGGGCGGCGAGCTCGTCGACGAGTCCCGAGGCCGCGAAGTTCGGGTCGTCGAGCGCTCGCCCGACGTCGTGCAGAGACAACCCGAGCGAACGCAGAGACTCGACGTGGAAGAGGCGTCGAACATCATCCGGGGAGTACTCGCGGTAGCCGGTGCCGCTGCGCGAGGTCGGGCGCACGAGTCCGAGCCTGTCGTAGTGCCGGAGCATGCGCGCACTGACGCCCGACCGCCGCGCCACCTCACCGATCAACATCGTTCTATCTCACCCCGCAGAGTCGACCACGCCAAGGGCATCGACACGTTTGGCCTCGAACACTGCGAATCCGGCGTCCGGGTCTCGGAGCAGCGCCTCGGTTGCTTGCGCATGGGCGCGAACGGCTGGATCCCTGCTCGACGCGGCCTCCCGCAGCATCGGCTCGATTACCGACCCCAGTGCCACCAGAGCGCGGCTCAGACTTCGCTGGACGTCGTGCCCACCTCGGCCGAGTTGGGTGGCGAGCATTGTCGCCAATGCTGATTCGCTTCCTGCCGGCACCAGAACCACTGCGGCTCGCCATGCGCTTCGGGCCACTTCGTCGTCCGGATCAACAAGCACGGAAGAGGTGATCGCCTCCCACACCGACGGGTTCTGGATCTTGGACAACGTATGCAACGCCTGGCTGCGTGCCTGCGCGCCGCCCGTGCGCACCTCCTCGATCAACCGCGGAACCGTCGCCGAAGCGGGAAGTCGAATCAGCGCCCACGTCAACACTTCTCGCACCTGAAAGTCCGGTTCGACGGCGCAACGCTGCATCAGCGCGTCGAGAAACTGCAGGTCCGGCGCGGTGCCGATATCGAGCGCGGCTCGAAGCCGAACCGAAGAAGCGTGGTGCCGAAGTAGTTCGTTCATGGCCGTCAGCCAAGACCTTGTCACGATGTGAGGGTCAACCCCGAGTCAACACATCGGCGAGAGTTCGGTTCATCGTGTTCAGTGCGCGCACCGCACCCCGCAGCGGACCGGGCGCGTTGGTGGAGGTGAGCAGCACATCCAATACCGTTGTCTCGGTGATCTTCTCCGGCGGCTCGACGTGATTTCCGGCAACGGCTGCCTCGACGTGGCCTACAGTGTCGCGCACCAGGGCCGCCGCGTCGCGCAGTGCCTGGGCAGTCTCGGCCGTCGGAGCCGTTCCCGCGTCGGCGCGGGAGGCCAGCACACCCGCGCGGGCCAGAGCATGAGCAGATCGGCCGCTGACTGCCAGCACTCGCAACAGTCGTTTCGCGCCTCGCCTGCTGCGGGTCGTCGGCCCGAGCACCAGCGGCTTTCCGGCCGTCACTACATCCTTCAAGGCATTGTCGAGCGTGCGCGTCGACGCCACCAGGTCGGTCCCTTCGCCCGGAGCGATGACCGATTCCACGCTCGATTCGATCAACGCGTCCAACTGCTCGAGGTAGGTATCGACCCTGTCCACCAACGTCTTTCGAGTACTCGTCGAGAAGATGAAGTAGGCGGATACCATACCGACCACGCCGCCGACGGCGGTCTCGACGATCCGCAGCTCGAGCACCTCGATACTGAAGGTGCCCAGTAGCCCGTAGAGCATCGCGAGCAGAATGGTGACGAAGAACGACAGCAGCGCATACGCCACCGTCACCAGATAGAACGCGAAGAAGACACAGACGACGATCAGCACCAACTGCAGGGGTTGATTGTTGCCCACCAGCGCGGCGATCACCACCCCGGCGAGTACACCCGCGATGGTGCCGAGGACGCGTTGGCTTGCCCGCGTGAGGATTTCACCCCGCGTCGACGCCCCCGTGAACACCAGGAACGCCGTCAGTACGGCCCAGTACCAACGGTCGGGTGAGACCAGTTCGCCGAGTACGGTCGCCGCGCTGGTGGCGACGGCCACCTGGATGGCGGCCTTGGTGCTGGGGTCGAGTCCGCTCGGCGTGTCCTTCACCGCCGCCTCGGACGGCTCCACAGCGGCGGTCGCCGACACCGAGACGGCATTGGTGGTGATGTGATGAATAGCGATGTGCGCCTGCACAGCTCGCTGCGCCGAGACCGTAGCGATCCCCGCGAGGGTGGACGGGTCGGCGCGCTCAGCTGCTGTGGACGCCAACCGACGGGCCGCGCGCAGCTGCTCCGCGGACGGTGTGTTCTGCAGAACCGACCCCAGTGCCGTGGTCGCCTGCCCCAGTGATGTCGGCCAGGGTTTCGCGGGATCCAGAGCCCACAGTGAGCTGACGAGCTGCTCGGTGGCGATCTGGGCGTCGAACACGCGGAGCGACAGATCGGTGCTCGTGACGCTGAGCAGTTGCCCGGCATCGTGTCGGTCGAGCCAGTCGTCGATCATCAGCGCCGTGTTGCCGAGTCGGTCGAGTCTGCGGCGCACCAGGTTCAGGTCGCGACTTTCCCCTGCCGACGCCGCCTCCAGCACCGACACCGAGACCGCCCGCATGGCGAACAGCAACCGACGAACCTCCACGATCGGCCGATCCGGGAAGATGACCGCTCGGACGAACAGGGCGATCACCAAGCCGCCGAGGATCGCCGCGATGAGCATCGGCAGCTGCCCCGGCGTCGCGCGCAGGAACAGCGCGAAGAAGTACGAGATGAACGAGACCATGCCCAGCGCCGTGCCGCGCGGGCCGAAACGGCGCACCCACACGGCCGTGAACAACACCGCGATGAATCCGACGTCGGCGACCTTGCCGAGCTCGGAGAGCAGCGCCGCCAACGTCACTGCCGCCGAGGCAGGCAACGCCATCAGTGCGGTGGTGACCAGCCGACTGTGCTGGTCCTTGTCCTTCACCGCCGCCGATGCCTGCATCGCCACGACGGTTCCGAGCATCGCCACCGTCACCGGCTGCCCGATGGCGCGCGTGATCAGCACCAGCGTCACCATCGCCAGCAATACCGTCAGCGTCGTCGCCGACGCACCGCGCAGCCGTACCTGTCCCGGATCCGAGGCGTCGAGGATTCGGGCGAGGCGGTTCATTCCCCCGATTCTGCGCTACGGCTCAACCCCGTGCCGCCCGGATCGCCGGGGCCGACGAATGCGGCAGCAATCGGCTCATGTCCGATGGCATGACCAGTTCGACGGTCGCAGATTCGTCCAGTCGGTACGGCTGCGTGGAGATGATGCCGGCGAGGTGTTTGCGCAGCCGCGACATCTCGGCCCGCACGGTGATGGCACGTCCGTCGTCGCCGAACAGATCGGCGGCCATCTGCGACGCGGTTCGCCCCTGCCGATGCGTGGCGAGAAGGTACAAAATTTCTGCGTGCCGGGGCGTCGGCTCGTGGGTCCACTCCCCCACCTCGCTGCGCACTTCGATGCGAGGTTTCTGCGAATTGCGTAGGTCGATGCGAATTCTCGTCGATCCGACATCGGCGACGCCGGAATCCATCGTGCTGGTGGGTCGGACGAGCCAGCCACCGGGCAGGGGTTCGAAGTCGCACACGCCGAGGGTCGGCAGCCAGAAGCGTCCGGTCGCCAGATCCTCGGGCAGCAGAATGCGATTGCGCAGCGCCACCGATTCGACAGCCGCGACCCAGCCGTTGGCGTCCACCGCGAGGGCCGGGGACTGCAGGCGCGCGAGCATCGGTGCGGCCACCGAACGCAGTCGATCGAGGGTGCTCCGATGAAGTTCCCGCAGTTGAGATTCCGCCAACCGTGCGACGGCGTCGACGAGTGCGATGGTGGTGGGGTGGACAGTCTTGGCCGGGCCGCTGACATCGGTGGCTCCCAGCACCTGACCGGTTCGCGGATCACGGATGGGCGCACCGGCACACGTCCATGAATGATGGCTGCGCACATAGTGTTCGGCCGAGAAGATCTGCACCGCGCGCCGGGAGACCAGCGCGGTGCCGATGGCATTGGTGCCCACCGAGTCCTCGGCCCAGTTGGCGCCTTCCACGAAGCCGAGGTCGTCGGCGCGGTCCAGTACCGCCGTCGATCCGCTGCGCCACAGCACGCGGCCGTGCCGATCGGCGACGACGAGGATGTTGTCGCCGTCCTGCACCACCGATTCCAGGCCGCGGGCCAGATCGTCGAGGATGTCGAACAGCCCCGATTCCCGACGGCTCAGCTCGAGATCGGAGACGTCCATCTGCGTCTCGGCGGGGTTGCCCAGTTCGGGGTCGATGCCCAAGGTCTGCAACCGACGCCACGAGTCCCCGATGACCTCGCGGGGACGTGCAGGCGACTTGCCGCCGGTCATGGTCGCGTCGTACACGGCAGTGAGAATCTGCGCGTAGCGGCGCGGGTCTTCGCCGGCCGCCAGCGCAGGTTCAGGACCTGTCGACTGCGTCATCACAGTCAATTGTGCTCCAGCTCACAGATCGACATGAACGGGGGTTACCGATAGACCAGACCGCCGTCGATCAACGGTGCCTGGCCGGTCATGTAGTCCGAGTCGGGCCCGGCGAGATACGAGACGAACGCCGCGACATCCTCGGGGGTCTGCGCACGACCCAGGGCGATGCCGCCGACGAATTTGTCGTAGGTCTCGCCTTCCGCTGCGCCCGTCAGCTCGGCGAAACGCTTGTCGATGGTGACCCACATATCGGTGCCCACCACGCCGGGGCAGTACGCGTTGACGGTGATCCCCTCGGCCGCGTATTCCTTCGCTGCGGCCTGGGTCAGGGCGCGAACGGCGAATTTCGTTGCGCTGTATACCCCGAGCATCGCGAACCCGTCGTGACCGGCGATCGACGACGCGTTGACGATCTTGCCCTTCTGGCCGAGAGACCTGAATTTCGCTGCGGCAGCTTGAATTCCCCACAGCACACCGTCGACGTTGACGGCCCAGATCTTCTTCGTGTCCTCGGGGCGAACATCGTCGAGCGGGGCAACCTGCGCGATGCCCGCGTTGTTGACGATGACGTCGAACCCGCCGAGCGCCTCGTGCGTATGCTCGACGGCGGCGAACACCTGGTCGCGGTCGCTGACGTCGGCCACGAATGTCGTTGCTTTCGAGCCGGTTTCACGCACTTCATCGGCGACGCCGGCGATCTTGTCCTCGGCCAGGTCCACCAGGGCGATGTCGTGTCCGTCGTTCGCCAACCGCAGCGCGATGGCTCGGCCGATGCCCTGGCCCGCGCCGGTCACCAGCACCGCGCTCATGACGCTGCTCCGGTGGAAGGGTCGACCAGAACCTTCATCTTGGTGCCCGCATGCAGCGCCTCGAAGCCGTCGTCGATGACTCCGTCGAGCGTGATCTTGTCCACCCAGCCCGTCGTGTCGTAGTGGCCCTGGCTCATCAGATCGATGACGGCCTCGTAGTCGGCCGAGGTGTAGCAGAGCGAGCCCTGGATGCGGGATTCGTTCATCACCAGCTTCTGCAGCGGCGTGGTCAGTGGCTTCTCGTAGATCGCGACGCTGACCAGTGGCTTTCGCGCACCGATGCATCCGAGCGCTGTCTCGACGGCAGGTTGCACGCCGGCCGCGTCGTAGATCGCGTCGGCTCCGTTGCCGTCGGTGAGATCGGCGATGAAGGCGGGGACGTCGACAGCCGTCGGGTCCAGGGTCTTCGCGCCCAGGGCTTCGATCGATGCTCGACGCGTCGGCGATGGTTCGACAACGTACACGTTCTCGACGCCCTTGCCGCGCAGCGCGAACCACAGTCCGATGCCGATGGGACCGGCCCCGAACACCATCGCGGTGTCCTCGGGCTTCGGATCCCCGAGTGTCGCAGCGTGATAGGCGACCGACATCGGCTCGACGAGCGCACCGAGTTCGAGGGAGACGTTGTCGGGCAAGGCATGAATCATGTCTGTGGGCACCACGGTGTACTCGGCCATTCCGCCGTCGGACATCAGTCCGTGGAAGCCGATCTGCGCGCAGATGTTGTAGTTGCCCGCGCGGCACGGGCCGCAGTGCCCGCAGCGGTAGAGCGGCTCGATGGCGACGCGGTCGCCCACGTTGATGTCGGTGACACCCTTGCCGAGTTCGGTGACCGTGCCCGAGAACTCGTGGCCCAGCACCAGCGGCATCTCCTGACCGGTCAGCGGATGCGGCGAGGTGGGGATGAAGATGGGGCCGGCGTAGTACTCGTGCAAGTCGGTTCCGCAGATTCCGTTGAACCCGACTTGGATCTTGACCTGCCCTTCACCTGGATTCGGCTCGGGTACGTCGGTGATCTCCACCTTGTTGGGGCCGTAGTACACAGCTGCGCGCATCGCTTCACTCCTGATCGTCGGATGCACTCATGTCTATGTGACGCCGACCACTTCGGACAGGGTTGCAGCGCGTTGCAGTCACTGCCCTCGAAATCGGGTGCATTCGACCGCGCTGAGCGCGGTCAGCTGCACCGGATTCGCACTGCAACCCCCTGCAACTCTCGACCACCCACCCTTAAAGGAGTGTGCTGGGTCACACAGAAGGTCCCGCACACCGCTAGGAGTTTTGATGACCCAGACCATCGAGCCGGTCGACATCGCCCGCACCCACACCCCGCAGGAACGGGTCGACGCCTGGCTGTCGGAGTTCGAGCAGGCGCTGGTCGCACGCGACATTCCTCGCGTTGCCGGCATGTTCGCCGTCAGCAGCTTCTGGCGCGATCTCGTCACCTTCACCTGGAATCTGAAGACGGTGGAGGGACGCGACGGCGTGTCCGACATGCTCTCCGAGCGGCTCGACGACACCGATCCGACGGGTTTCCGCACCACCGAGACTCCCGACGAGGCAGACGGCGTCGTCTCGGCGTGGATCGAGTTCGAGACCGCGACCAGCCGCGGCAAGGGTCACCTGCGGCTGACCGTCGACGCCGATACCGGCCAGGACGTCGCGTGGACGCTGCTGACCACGATGCAGGAGCTCAAGGGGCACGAGGAGCGTCAGGGAAAGTCCCGCATCAAGGGCGCGGTGCACGGCTCGAATGCCGATACCCAGAACTGGGCGGAGAAGAAGGAGATCGAGGAGAAGGAACTCGGCTACAGCGTGCAGCCGTACGCCCTCGTCGTCGGCGGAGGCCAGGGCGGTATCGCTCTCGGCGCTCGGTTCCGTCAGCTCGGTGTGCCTGCGATCGTCGTCGACCGTGCCGAGCGCCCCGGCGACCAGTGGCGCGGCCGCTACAAGTCCCTGTGTCTGCACGACCCGGTCTGGTACGACCACCTGCCGTACCTGCCGTTCCCGCCGAACTGGCCGGTGTTCGCGCCGAAGGACAAGATCGGCGACTGGCTCGAGATGTACACCAAGGTCATGGAGGTCCCCTACTGGACCAAGACCACCGCGAAGTCCGCTACCTACGACGAGGTGGCGAAGGAGTGGACCGTCGTTCTCGACCGCGACGGCGAGGAAGTGATCCTGCGGCCCAAGCAGCTGGTGATGGCCACCGGAATGTCCGGCAAGAAGAACGTGCCGAACTTCCCCGGCATGGACGAATTCGAGGGTGAGCAGCACCATTCCAGCGAACACCCCGGTCCCGACGCCTATGTCGGCAAGCGCGTCGTGGTGGTCGGTTCCAACAACTCCGCGCACGACATCTGCAAGGCGCTGTACGAGACGGGCGTCGATGTGACGATGCTGCAGCGCTCGTCCACGCACATCGTCAAGTCCGATTCTCTGTGTGAGATCGCGCTGGGTGATCTGTACTCCGAGCGGGCTGTCGAGTCCGGAATGACCACTAGTAAGGCCGATCTCACGTTCGCATCGTTGCCGTACCGGATCATGCACGAGTTCCAGATTCCGGTGTATCAGCAGATCGCGGAACAGGACAAGGACTTCTACGATCGGCTGGAGAAGGCCGGCTTCCAGCTCGATTTCGGCGACGACGGGTCCGGGCTGTTCATGAAGTACCTGCGCCGCGGCTCGGGCTACTACATCGATGTCGGCGCGTCCGAGCTGGTCGCGGACGGGAAGATCAAACTCGTTGCCGGGCAGGTGGATCGGATCAGCAAGACCGGCGTCGTGCTCGACGACGGCACCGAACTGCCTGCCGATCTGATCGTCTACGCCACCGGCTACGGCTCGATGAACGGCTGGGTGGCAGACCTCATCGATCAGGAGACCGCAGACAAGGTCGGCAAATGCTGGGGCCTCGGCTCGGACACCACCAAGGATCCCGGTCCGTGGGAGGGCGAGCAGCGCAACATGTGGAAGCCGACGCAGCAGGAGAACTTCTGGTTCCACGGCGGCAATCTGCACCAGTCGCGGCACTACTCGCTCTACCTCGCGCTGCAGATCAAGGCGCGCTACGAGGGCATCGACACCCCGGTCTACGGGCTGCAGGAAGTGCATCACCTTCGGTGATGCAGTGGTGGGGGGGGGGGGGGGGGGCGGGGGCGGCCCCCCCCCGGGGCGGGCGGCCCCGACCCCCGCCGCCCCGCCCCCGCCCGCGGCGGCGC
>NZ_JASHKS010000051.1:10253-27751 GCF_030056835.1 Rhodococcus sp. IEGM 1372
GTGGTTGAGTGCCCTCCGGGGCACTCAACCACACCACTGCCGTAGGCACTCACTCGTACAGATCGATTGCCTGAGCTTTTTTGATCAGCGCATCCTCGGATCGCACCTGGGCCAGGTTGACGACGCGCGTCGGCAGCACCGACGAGTACAGCCAGTCCGTGGCCACCCGCACTCGCGCGGACACCGTCGGCAACGCGTACAGGTGATAGCCGCGCGCGACGAATTTCGCGACGGGTCCGGTCAACGGAATGCCCAGAGGCTTTGCGACACCGTCGAATCCACCGAGATCGGCGACGAGCCCCAGATCCTTGTGCTTGTACGGACGCGCCTGCCCGACGCCCATCGACGCCGCCACATTCTGTGCGACGGCGACGCCTTGGCGCTGGGCGTGCTGCGCCGTCGGCGGTGTCGGCTTCGACGGGTCGGCGGCGAGGTCGGGGACTGCCGCCGCGTCGCCGATCGCCCAGACGTCTTCTACGCCGGGGACGGTCATGTCCGCGCCCACCACCAGGCGTCCGCCCGCTGTGGGCAGACCCAGCCGTGCGATGAGCGGACTCGCGGCGACGCCCGCTCCCCACACCAGAGTTCGGGACGGGATCACCTCGTCGTCGGTGAGCGTCACCGACGTTGCGGTGGCCGATGCCACCGACACCCCCAGCCGGACGTCGACACCTCGCTCGGCGAGCACGGCGAGCGCTTCCTTGCCCAGTCGCGCGCCGAGTTCCGGCAGCACCGCGTCGGCCACGTCGACGAGTACCCAGCGCACCTCGTCCGGGTCGACGCTCGCCCAACGGGACGCGATGCCTTTGACCCAATTCTGCATCTGCGCAACGAATTCTGTGCCCGTGTAACCGGCCCCCACGGCTACCACAGTCAGCCGCTCGGCTCGTTCGCTCCGGCCTTCCGGGGTGTCGGGCAGAGCATCGGCTGCGTCGAGTTGCGCGAGCACATGGTTGCGGATGTAGACGGCTTCACTCAGCGTCTTGAGCCCGTACGCATGCTCGTCGACACCGGGGATGTCGAACTGCTTGGTCACCGACCCGGGCGCGAGTATCAGCTTGTCCCACTCGAGCGTCGAGTCGCCGTCGGGGCCGATCACCGTCAGCTCGCGCGCGTCGAAATCGACGGTCGTGACGTGACCGAGCACCAACTTGACGCGCGGCAGCGCCTGGCGGGTCGAGACGGCGATGTCCCGCGGATCCAGAACGCCGGTGGCGACCTCGGGTAGCAGCGGACTGTAGAGCAGGTAGTCGGTGGGGGCCACCAACGTCAGCACGGCGCGATCTGGCCCCAGCAGCTTGGTCAGCCGCTGCAAGGCGTTGAATCCGCCGAAGCCCCCACCGACCACCACGACGCGAGCAGGCCGCGCGGGGACCGGAGAACTCGTACCGAAACCAGGAAGGAATCTGCGCATATACGAGATTAACCCGCCGGTGAGCCACCCCGCAGACGACGTTCGGAGGTTGCCGAGAGAAGGTCAGCGAACCCCGTCCCACACCGCGCGGGTTGCCGGCTTCGGGTCGAGGGAGACGCCCGGCTCGGTGCCGAACATCATCACGGCCCGGTCGGTGCCGTACGGGTCCCAGCCTGGAGAGCCGTCGCGCACGAAATCGACCCAGGCACGGTGCATCTGGTCGGCCACCTGCTGCGGCGGTTTCGGGCCCGTGATGCGGGCGGTCTCGGGCTTGTGCAGCATGTCGAACACGAACGGGATCTCGAGCGCATGGCAGGCTCCGAGTGCGCCGTCGAACAGCGATGAACGCCATGTGAATTCGTAGACGAATGCGTTGCCCGAGCGAGCCTCGACCAGGCGTGTGGCCGGGATGCGGAAGAACCAGTCGGTCATGACGGCGATCATCAGCTCGCCGGCCGAGGCGTCGGGCAGCTGCTCGCGGTACCGATCCAGCGCGGACGGATCGGCTCGGTACCCGGCGAGGACCATCTTCACGTAGTCCTCGGTGATGTGCGGAACCAGGCCGGCGGGCACGATGAAGAACGCGTGCTCCTCACTGGTGGTTCCGATCAACACGTCCACCTGTGTGCCCGCACCGTCGCTGATACGCGAAATAGGCAGCGCCGGAACGATATCGCCGTCGATGTACGGCTCGAAGGCCATGACGTTCAGGGCCAGCTCACCCCACGCGCCGGTCGGGGCCTCGGCGGTGATCCGATCGGACAGTTCACGTTGAGCGTCGACCAACGCGTCCACCGACACCGAAGCAAATCCGTCGACCGTTGCCTCGACACCGAGCGCGGACGCCAATGCTGCGGAGACCTTTGCTGCGGTCTCGGCGGCAATGACATGGTGCCCGGCTCCGCTCTGCAGAATTGCCCGCTGGAAGAGTCCCTCGGCACGGGGCATCGACATCAGAGTGCCGACGCTCATCGCGCCCGCGGATTCACCGGCGATGGTCACCTGCGCCGGGTCACCGCCGTAGGCAGCGATGTGGTCGCGGACCCATTCGAGAGCCGCGACCTGGTCCAGCATCCCGCGGTTGGCCGGGGCACCGTCGATCAGTGCGAAGCCGTCGACTCCGAGTCGGTAGTTGATCACCACGGCCACGACACCGTCCCGGGCGAACGCGGAACCGTCGTACGTGGGAATCGCGTTGCTGCCGTTGACGAATGCGCCGCCGTGGATCCAGACGAACACCGGTGCCGAGGCGCCGACATCGGGGGTGAAGACGTTGACGTTCAGGCAGTCCTCGCCTGGCACCACCGGCTCGCTGAGGATCTCACTGGTCGGCGGCCGGTAGCCCACCTTGGGAACGGTGGCCCCGAGCTCGAGCGCGTCCCGCACTCCGTCCCAGGTAGGCGGCCGCGACGGTGCCTGGAATCGACGGGGGCCGAACGGGGCCTCGGCATACGGCACCCCGAGGAACGAGGTGATGCCTGCGTCGGTCCGACCGCGAACCTGGCCCTGAGGTGTATCGACGGTGATCATGTCCATACGTCCTTATTACCCTGTTCGCCTCGGACCGACGCCGGCAGGCGGTCAGACCAGACGTGCTTCCGGCGAGCCCGTCTTCCCCGCGTCACGCTCGACCGAATCGCCGAGCGCATCGTCGATCTTCGCGAGCACGTCGGCGTCGAGGGTGACCTCGGAGGCCTTGATGTTCTCCGCGATCTGCTCGGGGCGAGACGCACCGACGAGTGCGGCGGCAATGTTGTCGTTGGCCAGCACCCACGCAACAGCCAACTGCGCCATGGTGATTCCCAGATCGTCGGCGATCGGCTTGAGCTGCTGCACGCGGGTGAGCGTCTGATCGTCGAGGTAGCGCGCGATCATCTTGTCGCCGCCCTTGTCGTCCTTGGCGCGCGAGCCGTCGGGCAGAGGTTGGCCGGGGAGGTACTTGCCGGTGAGCACACCCTGGGCGATGGGCGACCAGACGATCTGCGAGATGCCCAATTCCTTCGACGCGGGGATCACCTGATCTTCGATGACGCGCCACAGGGCCGAGTACTGCGGCTGGTTCGAGATGATCGAGAACCCGTTCTGGCGGGCGAGTTCCTGACCGGCGCGGAGCTGGTCGGCGGTCCATTCGGAGACGCCGATGTAGAGCGCCTTGCCCTGGCGGACGACGTCACCGAATGCGGCGATGGTCTCTTCGAGCGGAGTCTCGACGTCGTAGCGGTGGGCCTGGTAGAGGTCGACGTAGTCGGTGCCGAGCCGACGCAGCGACGCGTCGATGCCTTCGAGGATGTGCTTGCGCGAGAGTCCGGTGTCGTTGGGGCCCTTGGGCCCGACCGGGAAGTAAACCTTGGTGAAAATCTCGAGCGATTCCCGACGCTCGCCTTTCAGCGCGTCGCCCAGGACGGTCTCGGCTACTCCGTTGGCGTAGACGTCGGCGGTGTCGAACGTGGTGATGCCTGCATCGAGGGCCGCGCGTACGCACTGGGTGGCGATGTCGTTCTCCACCTGCGATCCGTGGGTCAACCAGTTGCCGTAGGTGATCTCCGAAATCTTCAGTCCGCTGTTTCCGAGGTATCTGTAAGCCATACCGAAAACGGTACTCCCCGGCGAAGCTCCGACTCCGAGTGTCACGCGGTCCGAATTTACTGATGTGTAACAGCGTGTGCATACGGCGTCGTTAGCGTCGTTACCGTGTCCATCAAAGACCGCAGGGGCGTCCTCGTACTGATCACGGCTCTCACGCTCAGCGCCGTCGGCTGTCAATCGAACAGCACTCCCGACAACGGTTCCGAGCTCCCGTTGCAGGGACTCGGCGTCGACGATCTTCGGTCACGCTTGGAGTCGGGTCAATACACCAGCGCGGATATCACTCGAACGTATCTGGACCGGATCGAGAAGTACGACGACTCGGGCCCGACGCCGCTGCATGCTGTTGTCGACGTCAACGCCGACGCACTGGCCGAGGCGAGCACGTTGGACGACGAGCGCGCGGCGGGAACGATACGGGGCCCGCTGCACGGTATTCCGGTGTTGATCAAGAGCAACATCGGAAGTTCGGAACTTGCCGCGACGGCGGGAAACGTCAACCTGAGTTCGTTTCGCCCCGTCGAGGACTCCCCGGTGGTTCGCAACCTGCGAGAGTCGGGCGCAATCATCCTCGGAACCACCAATATGTCCGAATTCGCCTGGCATGGAACGTTCACCACGAGTTCCGTCGAAGGTACAACCGCGAACATTTTCGACCGTGAGTTCAGCGCAAGCGGTTCCAGTGGCGGAAGTGCAGTAGCCGTGGCGGCGGGGTTCGCCCCGATCGCCTTGGGTACGGACACCTGCGGCTCGGTGGTCGGGCCGGCCGCCCACGCCGGGCTGGTGGGTTTCCGCCCGAGTCACGATGCGATCAGCAGGGACGGCGTCGTCCCCCTGTCTCTTTCGCAGGACGTGGTCGGGCCGATCGGGCACTCGGTCGCCGACGCAGCCGCGGTGGCCGATCTGACCAGTGGCAACGACAACGGATGGTCCGACTCCGCAGCAGCAGTGGACCTGACTTCGGTGACGGCCGCGTACCTCACCTGGCCGTTCGATGCCCGTGGGGCTGATCCGGACAGTCCCGACCAGGCCGTGCGGCCCCAGATCCGTAGCGGCTCGGATGCGGCCGTCGAGGCACTCGCTCAATCGGGACCGCAGTTGGTCGACCTACCCGAGCTGAACGAGGAGTTCGCCACCGACGTTCTGACCGACAGTGGCTACAAGGATGCACGGCCATCCATCGACCAGTTTCTCAGCTCGACGGACGCCGCCTACGACCCCGAGGTCGCCGCGAGGGCTCTCCCGTCGGATGCTTTGACTTTCGAGGATGTGACCGAAGGCAGTGCGCTGGAAGCAGACACGATCACCGAATGGTTGGAGGCACCCTCGTTGCCCAATCCGGCGCAGGATGCGACCCTCGCGAAGCAACAGGCGGGAACGCAGGCGCTGACCGACCTCATGGCCGCACAGAATGTCGACGTCCTCATCTACCCGACGACGCCGGAAACAGCCTCAGCGGAGTGGGCGGGCACGGCGGCGTGCGGTATCAGCGCGAACACCGGTGCACCCTCGGTGCAGATCCCGATCGGTAGCACGACGAGCGGCTTGCCTTACGGTCTGACCGTCGCGGCCGCGCCTGGGCAAGATGCCGTCGCTCTCGCCGTTGCGGCAGCCCTCGAAGCCGCCGTCGACGCCGACATACCGGCTCCGGCACTGCCGTAGCCCGCTCGAAAATCTGGGTCGCGACAACATTCGAGAGGACAGATACCATTATGTCAGAACAGGTTTCGCGTGTCGTTTACCCCGGAATCCGGTAGCGCCCGAGGGCCCACATCCCGACGCCTGCGAGCGCGACGGCGGCACATGCACCGCCCGTCGAGAGCCACAGTTCGACGCGGGGCCAGGACGTGTCCGCCAGTGCAGAGGTCAACGGCGTGTACGACGTCCATCCGTAGGTGACGACCATCGGCACCGTGATCGCCGCCGGGATCGCGAGGCCGAGGGTCGACGGCGTCGGAGCGGCCGGCGTGCACGCCACGTAGAGGTAGGCCGCGGCGGCCGGAAAGACGATCAGGGTCGCGACGTAGTGAACGTTGTCCAGCGGCGGCTGCTCGAACAGCGCCGTCACGCAGACCACCGCCAGAACTGCGACGCCGATCAACGGACGCCCCCAACGGAATCCGAGCGCGGTGCCGGCCGCCACCGACACTGCTGTGACGGCCACGAGTCCGAGTGTCCAGCCCCTGTCCGAGGCACTGATGCCCACCCCCGCGGTGGTGGTCGAGGTGAGCAACACCGCCGTTCCGGCGAGGACCATGACGCCGCTGCGGCCCGGTAGCAGGCCGGCCGCCGCAAACAACACGGGTACGACGAGGAGGCCGAGATACCAGTGGCCGCCGAACCCGTACAGGCTCTGGAACATGCTGAACACGAACACCATATTGAGCAGCAGCCCACCGATCGAGACCAGCAGTATCGCCCCGACTGTTCGCCTGCTGCGCTCGGGCGGCGCATAGTCGTCACTGCGGTCGACACGAGCTGCCCACAACACCGTCAGCACCACGAGAGCGCACAGCACCGGCACGACCACCGGTGTGCCCATGTCGGATTCGGTGAGGTAGTCGGCGTAGCGCCGGGGAATTGCGCTGTGCTGTAGGGCCTCTACTGCACCCACACTGAGCAGCCCGAGCAGAAACGATGTCGTCAGCAGTGCCTGCCGAACCCGCGTGCTATTCGCCTGTACTGCACTGCATCCCAACAGGACCCCGCCTGCCATCACCTCGGCGAAATCGGACGAGAACAGCAGTGCCGATCCCCCGATGACAACTGCAGAGGCGATGGACAATCCGGCCAGCACGCTGCGCCGACGAACGACCATCGCCGTACCCGCCGCAAGAATCAGCGCGACCGCGACTCCCCCACCGCCGCTGGAGAGCAGCAGCCCGCCGACGCTGGTGTCGCCGAGGATGTCGACACCCTCCGATTGCATCGACAATCCGGCCAGCAATCCGGACAGCAGTACCCGAGCGCAACCATGCCCGAATTATGCACTGCCGCCGCGATAGTCCCTGGATGCCGAAAGGATCTTCTCCAGGGTTGCCGCAAAGGCCTGCAGCTCTCCCTCTCCCACAGCGGCTCCCACGGCATCGGACCAGGCATGTTGCGCATCCCGCAGCTCGGCCACGGTGTCGCGTCCCTTGGCGGTGGGTTCCAACAGCTTCGCGCGCTTGTGGTTCGGGTTGTCGACGTACACGGCCCACCCTTTGTCCACCAACAGGTTTGCGGTTCGTTGCACGCTCTGTCGTGCCAGCCCCAGCCCGACGCGTCGCGCGATGTCGGCTACCGAGAGCGGTTCGTCCAAGGTGGCTCCGAGAACCTGCCACCACGCCGGAGTCAGGCCCGTCGGCTCGGTGATGTCCTGTGCGGCGGCGAGGAATTCACCGTTGAGCTCGAAGACAGGCAAGACCAGCGCAGTCAGCGCATCCCCCTCGGGGGTGCGTTGCTTCATGCGCCCGCCAGCTGGTCGTAGTACTTGCGTTCCCCCGTCGTGTAGAGGCCGTACCAGGCGTCGACCACGGGTTGCGGAAACACGTTCAACCGCTCGAACACGAGCTTCGCGAACTCCAACGGGCTCACGCCGCCTGCGGTGATCACGGTGCCGTCGGACACTGCCTTCTCGTCGCGGTAGTACTCCGAACCATGGTATTCGGTTGCCTGCGTGAGGAACTCGGCGGCATTGGAGGTATGTGGCCGGTCGTCGAGCAGTCCGGTTCGGGCCAAACCCAACGTTGCCCCGCAGATCGCTGCGACCGGAGTCCCCGCCCCAACCAGTTCGGCGGCGAGCCTCAGCACCGCGTCGTGACCGGAGTCCCAACTGGGCGCGCCGGGCAGAATCAACGCATCGAAAGTGGGAAGGTCTGCCAGCGCGACGTCGGGAGTGATTCGCAGACCTCCCATCGTCGTGACGGCCTCCCCTGTCTCGGATGCAACGATCAGCCGATTGGCGTCGGGGTCTTGTTCACGAGCCATGGCCAACCCGGCGGTGAGGTATCCGTACTCCCAGTCGGCCATGGTGTCGGTGGCGTACAGAGCGATCGTCGTCATCTCGAACCTCCAGAATTTCGACAGTGTGCTGTCATTGTGCGCATATGACAGCACACTGTCAATACACCACTGCCCGATCGGGCAGGTTCCGTCGAAACGCGCGTCGGGCGGAGCAGTCGGCGATACCGTCGTATGACGACCATGCGCCGGCCGACGGAGGTGCGCGAGATGCCCAGCGGTGCCGAGAAGCTCCGAGATTCCATTGCCAAGTCCTGGCAACGGTCGGCGCAGAGCGGTCTCGCACCGGCGGACACCCTGGAGCAGGCGAGCCTGCGTGACGTCGACCGTCGTAGCCGCCTCCTCGCTGCGGCAAACCCCATCCTCGATCGGATGGAGAGCGTGCTCCACGGCTCCGGGTACTGCGTCCTGCTCGCGGACCGTGACGCCCGGTTGGTCGATCTCCGTTTCGGAACCCATTCGCTACGAGATGCGGTGTCCTCCATGGGCGCAGTCGTCGGCCGCTCGTTCACCGAACAGGCGTCGGGCACCAATTCGATCTCGACGAGTTTCGAGATGCGCGCGCCGTGCGCTGTGCACGCCGAGGAGCACTACATCGAGTCGATGAAAACCTTCGGCTGCTACGGCCACCCCCTGATCCACCCTGTCACCCGCCGCATCGAGGGCGTCCTCGATATCACCTTCCTGGCCTCCGACGACAACCCGCTGCTCCAACCGATGCTCGTCCATGCCGCACAGGACATTCAAGGCAGGCTCCTCGAAGAGACGCGTTCGGGCGAACAACGACTCTTCCAGGCTTTTCAGTACGCATCCTCACAGCGCCGCGGTGCACCCGTCATCGCGATAGCCGACGAGATTCTGCTCGAAAACACCAGCGCTGCAACAATAGTGGATACAGTCGATCACTCCGCACTACGCTCGCTCACCGACGATGCGGTCCGGCGCAGCGGCGTCGTACAGGATGTGATTCTCAATTCCGGACTGCATGCAACCGTGCGCTGGGAACGTCCGGTGTCGGCCGCGGGCATCGTCATCGAGATCGATCCGCACGACACCGTGCGTACACCACCACCGGCACCGAAGACACGAAAGCCGTTGTGCGTCAACGGTGAACCCGGCACCGGGAAATCGACCACCCTGGCCCGATGGACAGCAACGACGTCACCACGCTGGTTCGACGCGTCGGATCTGGTGACGATGACTGCGGCCGAGTGGTTGGCAGGCGTCGAGCATCAGGTCCGGGCCGCCCACGATGTCGTGGTCGAGAACGTGCACTTCCTCACCGGCCCGGTGGCGAGCCGGCTGCATTCGATTCTGTCGTCCGCTCCCGGGTGGTACGCGCTGTCGAGCTCGGCCACCGACTCGGCCGAACTCGAACATCGCCAACTTCTGTCACTGTGCGCCGAGACCATCGAGTTGGCCCCGTTGCGCTCTCGCCGACACGAGATTCCGGACCTGGTCCGCGCCATCATGGCCGAGCTCGAGTCCCGCGCGCACTTCACCCCGGCAGCGTTGTCGGCGTTGATCGACTACGACTGGCCGGGCAACATCGGCGAACTCAGAGCCGAGGTCACCGAGGCCGCGTCGCGCAGATCCGTCGGAGATATCACCGAACGGGAACTGGTCCGGCCGCGCAAGAAAGCGTCGACCACCCGGATGAGCACCCTCGACACCGCGATGCGCGACGCCATCGTGCACGAGTTGGCGCGGCAGGGCGGGAACAAACGCACGACGGCGGAGAGCCTGGGAATCAGTCGAACCACGCTGTACAAGCGGATGCGCGAATTCGGCATCCTCGGCTGAGGTTGTCCACTTTCTGAACACTCTCCACCCGTGATCGGGGTCACAATTCCATGCATGGATGCGCGCCCGGCAATACGAGAGCAGCGGCACCGTCGGACACGCCACATCCATCGACCGCTGAATCGACGTCAGGAGAATCTCCGTGAAGACCAAAGCAGCAGTACTGTTCGAGCCACACAAGCCGTTCGAGATCATCGAACTGGACATGGACGGCCCCGGCCCCGGTGAAGTCCTGATCAAGTACGTGGCCGCAGGGCTGTGCCATTCGGATCTACATCTGCTCGACGGCGACCTGCCACCGCGCTTCCCCATCGTCGGCGGCCACGAGGGTTCCGGCATCATCGAAGAAGTCGGTCCCGGCGTCACCAAGGTCAAGCCCGGCGATCATGTCGTCTGTTCCTTCATCCCGAACTGCGGCACCTGCCGCTATTGCTCTACGGGCCGACAGAACCTGTGCGACATGGGCGCAACGATCCTCGAGGGCTGCATGCCCGACGGCACGTTCCGTCGACGCGACAGCAAGGGCACCGAGTTCGGAGCGATGTGCATGCTCGGCACCTTCTCCGAACGCGCCACCATCTCGCAGCATTCCGTCGTCAAGATCGACGACTGGTTGCCCTTGGAGACTGCAGTTCTCGTGGGCTGCGGCGTTCCGTCCGGCTGGGGTACCGCGGTCTACGCGGGCGGTGTACGCGCGGGCGACTCGGTGATCATCTACGGCATCGGCGGACTCGGCATCAATGCCGTTCAGGGAGCGGTACATTCGGGTGCCAAGCATGTCCTCGTCGTCGATCCGCTCGAGTTCAAGCGCAACCAGGCGCTGAAGTTCGGGGCGACTCACGCGTTCGCGGACTACGCGTCGGCGCAGGAGAAGTTGACCGAACTCACGTGGGGTCAGGGAGCGGACCAGGCTCTGATTCTGGTCGGAACCGTCGACGAGGAGGTCGTGCAAGCCGCGACCGCGGCCATCGGTAAGGGCGGCACCGTCGTCATCACCGGGCTCGCCGATCCCGAGAAGCTGACGGTGCACGTGTCCGGCACGGATCTGACGTTGAATCAGAAGACGATCAAGGGCACGCTCTTTGGGTCCGCGAATCCGCAGTACGACATCGTGCGCCTGCTACGCCTGTACGACGCCGGGCAACTCAAGCTCGACGAACTCATCACCTCGACCTACTCGCTGGAGCAGGTCAACGAGGGCTACCAGGACCTACGCGACGGCAAGAACATGCGCGGGGTAATTCACTTCTGAAACACGCTGCGGCAGTGGTGCGGTCGAGTGCGTTGGGTTGCACTCGACCGCACCACTGCGAGCACCCGAATGCACGAACGATGGTGGTCATCTCCAGTCGATCGGCAACACCCGCGTTGCCCGGGCACGCGGGTCCACCTCGTCCAGATAAATCCGGCATGCCGCGTGATAGCGCTGGTCGAAGGCGCGACCTGCCGCCTCCGTGCCACCGAGCGCCTCCGTATCCCTGGCTATACCGCGAGCCCGTGCGACGTCCATGGGGGTATCGACGAAGACTGTGTAGTCCCAGTGCTCGGGCAGCGGCGGCCGATGCAAGAACGTTCCGTCCACCACGACGATCGCGTCGGCCGGCACCGGCTCGAGCGGATCGTCCACCGGCTCATCCGTCGCCAGATCGATGACCCGACGCCGAATGGCACCGCTTCCGTTCGGCCCCAACGGGATCAGCACGTGTGCCGCAAAAGCGTCGAAGTCGTACGCGTCCCGGTAGTAGCCGAGAGCCGACGCCCGACCCTGCCGATACCGGTGGGCGCGCCGATGATGAAAGCCGTCCATCGTCACGTGCACAGACGGACGACCCTGTGCTGCAACAGCATCGACCAGCCACCGCGCGCAGGTGGTTTTGCCCGAAGCCGTCACCCCGTCGATCGCCACCCGTAGCGGGTGTCCCGGGGCCCGGGAGAGCACATCCTGCACCAGGTCATCTCCGACGCTCATGGGTCGAGGGTAGGCGACCAACTTAATCAACCAAATGGTTGACTACGTTGAGCGGGCGGCTTACCCTCGGAAACAACGCACAGCGAGGAACCCCATGGACGATCGAACAGAGCAGCTCAACAGGACGTTCGCGGCATTGGCCGACCCCACTCGACGTGACATCGTCGCTCGACTCGCCGGGGCGGATGCGAATGTCAGCGAGCTCGCCGAACCGTACGACATGAGCCTGCAAGCGGTCTCGAAGCACGTGAAGGTGCTCGAGGAGGCCGGATTGGTCACGCGCAGCAGGGATGCCCAGCGTCGCCCGGTGCACCTCGATGCCGAGGTGTTCGGCCTGTTGACGAAATGGATCGAGCGTTATCGCCAGGAAGCAGAACAACGGTATCGACGCCTCGACGCCCTGCTGGACAGCATCGCAGACGACGCGACCACCGAGTCGAAAGAAGTGTCATGACTGCACACGACACCGAGATCGTTGCGGACGAGAAAGTCCCCACGATCGAGATCGTCCGAGAGTTCGACGCGACGCCGGAGCAGGTGTTTCGCGCTCACATCGACCCCGAGCTGTATCGGCAGTGGGTGGGGCCGCGATCGTTGACGACCCGAATCCTGAAGTGGGAGGGACACACCGGAGGCGCTTGGGCCTTCGCCAACGACCGGGACGGTGAGGAGATCGCCGCGTTCTTCGGCAGCTTCCACGAGGTGCGTGCGAGCGAGCGGATCGTGTGGACCTTCACCTGGAAGGGTGCGCCCGATTCGGTCGCTCTCGAAACGCTCACTTTCGACAGCCGAGGCGATGGCGGTACACGTCTGAGGGTATTGAGTGTGATGTCGGACTTCGCGACGCGCGACGGCATGCTGGCCAGCGGCATGAACGTCGGCGTGAAAGAGGGCTACGACAAGCTCGACGAACTGCTCGCGCAGAGCACCGGTCCGGCCCAGCAGCACATACAGGACGCGGCCATGTTCACTGCATTGGCGCAGTCCGCGTCACCGGAGGACTGGTCTCGGCCGAGCCCGGTATCGGGTTGGGCTGCAATCGATGTGGTGCGGCACCTGGTCGAGTGGTCCCGCGGCTTTCTCGCCGGCGGAGCCGGTATCGAACTACCGGCGCTGGACGTCGAAGCCGACCCAGCCGCAGCCTGGACCCAGCACGTCTCCGACATCCAAGCCATTCTCGACGACCCTGCCGGCCGGGTACTTAGCAACCCGCACACCGGCGACATGCCGGTGGACGAGGCGATCGACATGTTCTACACCGCCGACGTCTGGATGCACTGCTGGGACCTGGCGAAAGCCCTTGGCCGAGAGCCTGATCTGGGCCAGGAACGCTGCGCTGCAGCGCTCGAGGCCATGCGACCGATGGAGCAGGTGCTACGGGACAGCGGGCAGTACGGCCCCGCCGCCCCCGTTGCCGACGACGCTTCCCCGCAGGACAAGCTGATGGCCTTCATCGGCCGCGACCCGGCCTGGCAGCCGGGTCGGTAACCTGGGTTCAGAGGTACTTCTTCAGCTCCATCTTTGCGATCGACATTTTGTGTACCTCGTCGGGACCGTCCGCGAGCCGCAGCGTGCGTATGTGCGCGTACATCATGGCGAGCGGGAAGTCGTTGGACACTCCGCCTCCGCCGTGGACCTGGATGGCACGGTCGATGATTTTCAGCGCCATCTCCGGTGCCGCAACCTTGATCGCTGCGATCTCCGTGCGCGCTTCCTTGTTCCCGACGGTGTCCATCAGGTACGCCGCTTTGAACGTCAGCAACCTGGTCTTCTCGATCTCGATGCGCGCCTCGGCGATCCAATCCTGAATGTTCGAGCGCATCGCCACCGGCTTGCCGAAGGTCACTCGCGATACCGCACGGCGACAAAGCAATTCGAGTGCACGCTCGGCCACGCCGATGGTGCGCATCGCGTGGTGGATACGACCAGGTCCCAAGCGAGCCTGGCTGATGGCGAAGCCCTCCCCCGGCCCCTTCAAGACGTCCTTCGCCGGTACTCGCACATCCTCGAAGAGCACCTCGGCGTGACCTTCGCGGTCGATGTAGCCGAACACCGGCAGATTGCGCAGGACGGTGACTCCGGGTGCGTCGATGGGCACCACGAGCATCGACTGCTGACGGTGCGTGGCCGCCTCGGGATCGGTCTTGCCCATGACGATGAGAACCTTGCAGTTCTTGTGCATCGCATTGGACGTCCACCACTTGCGCCCGTTGAGGATGAAATCGTCCCCGTCGCGATCCATCTTCATCGCGATGTTGGTGGCGTCGGAGCTGGCGACATCGGGTTCGGTCATCGCAAAGGCAGAGCGAATGGTGCCGTCCAGCAACGGCTTCAGGTACTTCTCCTTGTGCTCGTCGGTGCCGAAGAGCGTGAACACCTCCATGTTGCCGGTGTCGGGAGCGTTGCAGTTGCAGGCCTCGGGGGCGAGCAGGCTGCGTCCCATGATCTCGGCCAGCGGTGCGTATTCGAGGTTGGTCAGACCGGGGCCCCACTCGGGATGCGGGTGGAACAGATTCCACAGTCCGCGCGAGCGCGCTTCCTTCTTCAGCTCCTCGATGATCGGCGGCTGGAAGTGCGGGTCACCGGATTCGAGCATCTGCTGCTCGTACACTGCCTCGGCCGGGTAGATGTGAGAGTCCATGAACTCCAACAGATCCG
Source organism: Rhodococcus sp. IEGM 1372 (assembly GCF_030056835.1). Lineage (NCBI taxonomy): Bacteria > Bacillati > Actinomycetota > Actinomycetes > Mycobacteriales > Nocardiaceae > Rhodococcus > Rhodococcus sp. IEGM 1372. The sequence goes on from NZ_JASHKS010000051.1 coordinate 24,686, forward strand.
ACTCGTACTTCTTCGCACGGTCGGAGGTCTCGAAAAATGCCACGGTGGGCCCCTATCGGTTGTTGTCGAGCAAGCTGTCCTGGTAGCGACGCATGCCGCGCAACCACCGGTCGTAGTCGGCACCCTTGTTGCGGTACATGTCCAGCACGTTCTCGTGCGGCAGGATCAGGAACTGCTCGCGGTCCATTGCGTCGAGCACCACGTCGGCGACATCGAGCGGTTCGAGTACGGCACCGGCACTGAGAACCGCGGCAGTTGCGGCCGCTCCCAACGCATCTCCGGATTCGCGTCCCTCGTACAGCAGTTTGGTGTTGACGCCCATCGGGCACAGGCAGCTGACGCGAATACCGCGGTTGCCGTAGGTGACGTTCATCCACTCGGCGAATCCGACCGCGGCGTGCTTGGTCGTCGCGTATGTCGCCGAGCCGATCTGGGTGAGCAAGCCGGCCGCCGAGGCGGTGCTGACGAAGTAGCCCTCACCGCGCTCGAGCCAACCCGGCACCAACAGCTGCGCGGCGCGAATGTGCGCGCGGACGTTGACATCGAACGAGAGATCCCAGTCCTTGTCGGTGGCGTCGAGTCCGGGTGCGCCGCTGATGCCTGCGTTGGCGAAGTAGAGATCGACAGGTCCGAACGACTCCTCGGCCAGTGCGATCAGCCGTTGAATGTCCTCGGTGTTCGACGCGTCCGCCGCGGCGGCGACGGCCGTCCCCGGCCGGTCGCGTTCGATGGCGTCGGCCACGGATCGGGCCGTGGTCTCGTCGAGATCGGAGACGACGACGCGTGCGCCGTGCTCGGAGAGTCGAGCGGCGATGGCCCCGCCGATTCCGCCACCACCGCCGGTGACGATGGCAACTTTGCCTTCTACCTTCATGCCCCAGGTATAGTTGAAGTCGGATTCAAGTTCAACCCTGGTTGCATGAAGATGCTGGTGAGAGCGCGGAATCTAGGCCCGAGGACGCGTCGGATCAGTGATCCACCCCGACCACGATCCCGGATACAACGCAGCATCGAAGCCCGCCAACTCGAGCGCCAGAATCTGATGGGCGGCGGTCACGCCGGAACCGCAGTAGACGGCGACGGCCTTTCCCTCGGGCACAAGTCCACCGAATGTGCCATTGAGTACCCCGGGGTCCAGAAACTTGCCATCCGAATCGACGTTGTCTGTGGTCGGTCGATTGATTGCGCCGGGGATGTGACCGGCCACCGGATCCACCGGCTCCACCTCGCCGCGGAATCGCTCGGGTGCTCGGGCGTCGAGCAGTACGTTGTTCTCCGCGAACTCGAGAACATCGTCGACGTCGAGAAGCCGTGCGAGCGATGGCCGCGCGGTGAACGACCCGGCGGCCACGATCGACGGATCGGTGCCGGTGGCAAACCCTTCGGCCACCCACTGAGCCAGACCGCCGTCGAGGACTCGCACGTCTGCATGGCCGTAGTAGCGCAACAGCCACCATGCGCGCGCCGCGGCAGTTGCGGGTCCTGCGTCGTAGACCACCACGGAGGAATCGTCGCTCACCCCGGCGCTGCGCATCGCTGCGACGAAGGTCTCCTCGTCGGGCAATGGGTGGCGGCCGCCCGAACCCTGGACTCCGGCAAGCTCTGCATCGAGGTCCACGAACTGCGCGTTCGGGATGTGGCCGGCCTCGTAACCTGCTCTGTCGCTGCCGGTCTGGAGCGCCCAACGAACGTCGAGGACGACCGGAGCCCGTCCCATCTCGAAGAGGTCGTGCAGTTCGGCGGCAGAAATCAGCGGCGAAGGGCTCATAAGGCTCCGACGCTAACAGCCCTACGCCGGGAATAGCTCGGGTTACATGCCGGTTGTGCGCAGGCGTGACCGAAACTGCATCCACAACTCAGCATCTGTCCACCGCCGGGCTCTTCGAGCCGTTCGAGGTCAAGTCGCTGAAGCTGCGCAATCGCTTCGCCATGGCCCCGATGACGCGTGCCTTTTCTCCCGACGGCATTCCCGGCCCGGATGTCGCCGAGTACTACCGCAAGCGCGCGGCCGGCGGCACCGGCCTCATCATCACCGAGGGCACCTACATTCCCGATCCCGCAGCCGGCCCGCACACCCGTGTCCCGCGGATCTACGGTGACGCCAGCCTCGAGGGCTGGAAGGGCGTCGTCGACGCCGTGCACGCCGAGGGCAGCGCGATCATCCCGCAGCTGTGGCACCTCGGCGTCGAGCGCGGCACCGAGCCTCGCCTGTTCCCGGACGTCACCACCGTGAGCCCGTCGGGCATTGCACTCGACGGCTCTTCGGTGGGTCGCGCATTCACCGACGCCGACCTCGACGAACTCACCTCGCAATGGGTGCAGGCCGCGGTCAACGCGAAGAACACCGGATTCGACGGTCTCGAGCTGCACGGCGCGCACGGATATCTGCTCGACGAATTCCTCTGGGCCACAACCAATGTGCGCGACGACGAGTTCGGTGGTTCCCTCGAAGCTCGGACTCGCTTCCCCGCGCAGGTCGTTGCGGCGATCCGGGCTGCGGTGGGCGAGGACTTCGCCATCGTCTACCGGTTCTCACAGTGGAAGAGCAATCACTTCGACGCGCGGATCGCCCAGAATCCGGAGGAACTCGGACGCGTCCTGACTCCCCTGGTCGACGCCGGAGTGGACATCCTGCACGCTTCGACCCGCCGCCACTGGGATCCGGCGTTCCCGGAGCTGGAGGGCAACGACGGCAAGCTGGGCTTGGCCGGGTGGACCCGCAAGCTCACCGGCGTCCCGACGATCACTGTCGGATCCGTCGGCCTCGACTCCGTGTTCACCTCGGCGTGGTCGGAGGACGCCGCATCCGGTGTCACCGGACTCGATGCACTGGTCGGCCAGTTCGAGGACAACGAATTCGATCTCGTTGCCGTCGGACGTGCGCTGTTGTCCGACCCGGATTGGGTGAACAAGGTCGGAGACGGACGCGTCGACGAGCGCATCGAATTCACCCGCGACCACATTCAGCACTTGGTCTGACGGATCGGGCACTGGAATCCACGGCAGCATCGCCGGGACTGTCTGAATAACGGTTGATCCGGTCCTTGGTTCGACACGCCGAGCTCA
>NZ_JASHKS010000052.1:0-26256 GCF_030056835.1 Rhodococcus sp. IEGM 1372
TTCAGTAGATCCCTATCCTAAGCGGGTCCAGTGTCCGAAATCCCTGGGCCGATCACTACTGCTGACTGGGAACGCCATGAGCGCCCAGGACGCGCTCCGGTGGGGATTGGTCAACCGCGTCGTTCCTCAGGCCGAAGTGCTGAGCACTGCTCTTGCCCTCGCAGACGTCATCTCCGCGAACGCACCGCTCGCTGTTCAGGCGAGCAAGCGCGTCGCTCGCGGCATCAATGACGGCGAGATCGAGACGGAAGCCCGCAGCTGGGAACTCAGCGAACAGGCCCTGGAGTCACTGAGCCGGTCGGCCGACACTGTCGAGGGAATCATGGCCTTCATGCAGAAACGCGATCCGGTGTGGACCGGCAAGTGAGTTCGATCAAGAACGGAATCACCTTGCGCCGACTGCGTGCAGTCGAACTTTCGAGGTAGGTTCCCTGTTCTGTGCAGCAGTGAAAAGGGTTCCGCCAGAGGGTAGCTGTTCAATCAGAGGAACCAGAGAACCGCCGAGCCCGGTCGGTTTCCGGTAACCCCAGGAACGACAGCAGACGCGTGAGAATTTCGCCCCGCCACGCGCTCGATGACCAGGTGTGGTCGGCACCGGTGATCGCGGTGAATGTCGCGTGTGGCAACAGCTCTGCGTAACGGCGTCCGTACTCGAGCGGCACGATCTGGTCTGCCGTGCCGTGGACGATGTCGACGGGGCCGTCGTATCCGGCCGCAGCCTCGTACACATCGAGGCCATTGCGGATGTCGTCGAAAAATGCCCGTCCGAGCCACATGCCGCCGAAGTCGAAGCCGCCGTTCTGTGCGACGGAATCGATGGGCTGGCCATGGATCTCGTGCTTGACGGTGATGTCGTCGACGACAACGCCTGCAGGTGACCACAGGGTGAGGCTGGCGACACGGTCGGACAGGAGCGCGGCCGCCATTGCCGCTTCCACTGCGCCGAGGCTGTGGGCGAGAACGTGCACCGGTGCAGATCGATCGGCAGCGAACTCCCGGATCATGGTCGACACCTGCTCGACCTCGTCGCGCAGGGTGATGTCCTCGAACTCGCCGTCGCTGATGCCTTGGCCGAGTCGGTCGTATGCGCGTACGACTGCTCCCGCTTCGACCAGGCGTCGAGCGATCTGCACGAAGAGGCGCTGTGGTCCGATGCTCGAGTCGCTGAAGCCGTGCACGATCAGAACGGACGGCGCTGTTCTGTCGGAGTTCTCGGGTCGATACTCGTTGCCGCGGATCACCTGCCCACGATGGGGAGTGTGAGCGTGGCCATGCCGGGGTTCTGGAGGTCCATCTCAGTTGCTCCGGTCGGCAAAGCCTGCCGGTAAGTCTGCGGGCGCGGTGTCGATGACGGTGTCGTCGTCGATACCGACGTACTCGAACAAGGTGATGTGCGCGAACTCCGGCACGACGTAGATCGGGTAGGTGGGGCCCTGATCGCGGAACTGACGCATTTCGTCGAGGTGGTCGTTCTGGAACAGGACGGTTTTGGACCCGTCGAGTTCCACCCAGTGAGGAAAGAAGATGGTGCCGTGCAGAACGCGGTCCTCGGGAACGACGTTGACGACGACGCTCGTGCCGGTCGGCTCGTTCCACGAGATCTTGTAGACGCCGCGGCCGAGTCCGACGAGATCGACTTCTTGTCCCTTAACCCACCGGCCGCCAACCATTCCGGTGTGGATCCGGTAGTCGATGGTGGTGGCGTTCTTGACGTACATCTCGTACTGCCACCCGTTGGCATAGGTGTAGACGAATCGATGGCCGATGATCGCGTCCAGGGCCTGTTCGGGAGTGGGGTCGGAAACGCTGGTGTGAATGCTCATGACTCCATGATCACCCAGAAATGCGTTTGTTGCAAACCTAAATTAGACTGAGTAGTCTGGCGCGGTGGACGATTCCGACAGCGCACCCGGTCTCGCGGATATCGCCCGCCATCTCAGCGAGGAGATAGGCCCCTTCCGCCGCGTGCTGCTCAACGCCTCCCGCTCGCGCGCAGGGCTCAAAGCCCTGCCCGACGCGCAGATCGAGATCCTGCGGCGACTCTTTCCGGACAAGTGGGAGGGCCCCACAGTGCTCGGGCGTCAGCTGGGGTTGGCACGCCCCACGATCAGCAACCTCGTCCGAACGATGGAATCGGACGGCCTCGTCGCTCGCCGACCCGACGATTCGGATGCTCGAAGCATGCGCGTCGGCCTCACCGATCTTGCCCGAGAGCAATTGCGCATCTACGACATTGCGGCAGAGGGGCTTCTCGTGAATATCCTCGACGACCTGACACCGGCCGAGCAACGCACCCTCCGTGACGCCACTGCGCTGCTCGGCCGAATCCGCGAGGCGCTCGAACACGGCGACGACCTGCCGCGGCGACAGAGTTCGTGAGGGCTCGGCGAGCAATTCACTTCGATACTTCACTGCGTGTGCACATCTGAATCGGTCGTCCTGTTCTCGCGTCCACGGAACGTAAATCAACAAAGATTCAAGTAATTCGGCCACATGTGCACTGGGTGTCATATAGCGTCGAATCATGTCCTTCACATCGGACATCCCGCCGCGGACGTATCCGGCCAATCGTCGAAGCGTTCTGCGCTCGTACCGTTTTCATCCGACGATCAAGGAAGTTCGATCATGGGAAAGCTCGACGGGAAAGTAGCCTTCATCACCGGTGCAGCACGTGGACAAGGGCGCAGCCATGCGCTTCGTCTCGCACAAGAAGGTGCCGACATCATCGCGGTCGACATCTGCGCACAGATCGATACGGTCGCCTATCCGATGGCCACATCGGAAGATCTCGCACAGACCGTGAAAGAAGTCGAGGCGCTCGATCGGCGCATCGTCGCCAAGGAAGCCGATGTCCGCGATTACGACGCGATGAAAGCGGCAGTGGACTCGGCGGTAGCCGAACTCGGACCCATCGACATCATTCTGGCGAACGCCGGAATAGCACCCCAGGGTGCCGAAAATCCCGACGAAGTGAAGACCTTCCGCGATGTGGTGGAGGTCAATCTCTTCGGTGTGTGGAACGCCGTTCAGGCCGGGGTTCCGAGCATGATCGCCAAGGGCCAGGGCGGGTCGATCGTGTTGACCAGCTCGACTCAGGGCCTGTCCGGTGCGGGCGGTAACGGGTCCGGTGCCGGAGACGGCTACGCGGCCAGTAAGCACGCGGTCGTGGGGTTGATGCGCACGTTCACCAATTGGCTTGCGCAGTACTCCATACGCGTCAACACCGTGCACCCGACCGGGGTGAACACGCCGATGGTCGTCAACGACGTCATGCAGAAGTTCCTCACCGAAAACCCCGACGCCACAGCCATGCTCGGCAATTTGCTTCCGGTTCCGATGCTCGAAGCGATCGATATCAGCAACGCCATCGCGTGGCTGGTGTCCGACGATGCGCGGTACGTCACCGGCGTCACCTTGCCCGTCGACGCCGGCTTCCTGGCCAAGTAGGAGACGGACATGGGCAAGCTGGAAGGCAAAGTCGCATTCATCACCGGGGCCGCTCGTAGTCAGGGGCGAAGTCACGCAATACGTCTCGCTCAGGAGGGCGCGGACATCATCGCCGTCGACCTGTGCGGACCGGTCGACACCATCGAGATGTATCCGCCGTCGACCGAAGCGGACCTCGCCGAAACGGTGAAGCAGGTCGAAGCGCTCGACCGGCGAATCGTCGCCACCAAGGCCGACGTGCGCGATTCGGCCGCGCTGAGAAAGGCCGTCGACGACGGCGTCGCCGAACTCGGACGACTCGACATCGTCCTGGGCAATGCGGGAGTGTTCGAGATCGCGCCTGCCCTCGATATCACCGACGACGCATGGCAGAACATGATCGACGTCAACCTCACGGGCGTCTGGAACACCTGCAAAGTTGCTCTGCCGCATCTGATCGCCGGCGGTCGCGGTGGTTCCATCGTGCTGACGAGTTCGACGGCGGGCCTCAAGGGCACACCGAACACGGTGCATTACACCGCGACCAAGCACGGTGTCGTCGGCATCATGCGCACTCTCGCAAACGAATTCGGGCAACACAGTATTCGCGTCAACACTGTTCATCCGACCGGTGTGGACACCGTCATGATTCAGAATCCCAAGACGTGGGGGTTGTTCGCTCCCGACGATCCGAACCCGTCGCGAGAGAAGTCGGCACCGATCTTCCAAACCACGAATACGCTGCCGGTGCCGTGGATCGAGGCAATCGACATCTCCAACGCGATAGCGTTCCTGGTCTCCGACGATGCTCGATACATCACGGGTGCAACGCTTCCTGTCGATGCGGGGTACACGGTCAAATGACTGCTACCGCGTCGATCGGTGAGGTGCGCCGGCGGATTGCGGCGCACCTCGTGGGTCGAGACCGTGAACTCGATCTCCTGTTGGCAGCGGTCGCGGCCGGGCGGGACCTGCTCCTCGAGGGCCCGCCCGGCACCAGCAAGAGCACGCTGCTCGGCGCGATCACCTCCGAGTGGTCCATTCCGCTGTACTTCGTCGAGGGCAACGCCGATCTCACACCGGCCCGAATTGTCGGGCACCACAACCCGGCTCGGGTTCTTCGCGAGGACTACAGCGAGGACAACTTCGTAGCGGGACCGCTGATCGACGCGATGCGCACCGGCGGTTTTCTCTACATCGAAGAGTTCAATCGCGCACCCGAGGACACTCTGAACACGCTTCTCACCGCGATGGCAGAACGACGCATCGTGGTCCCGCGCGTCGGCACCGTGCACGCGTTACCGACGTTCCGCCTCGTTGCATCGATGAACCCCTACGACAACGTCGGTACGAGCCGCCTGTCGACCAGCGTCCACGACCGTCTGTGTCGTCTTGCCATCGGCTACCAGGATGCCGAAGCGGAACGCGGCATCGTGGGTCTCCGTAGCGAATCCGACTCCGCGCGACTGATCGCCGACGCCGTGGCCGTCACTCGGATGACGCGTGAGCACGAGGACATCACCCAGGGCAGCAGTGTGCGCGGGGCAATCGATCTGACCCTCGTCGCTCAGCAATTGGCAGATCTGCGGGAGGTGGCGATTCCGCTCGTCACCGACATCGATCCACCGAGGGGCCTGCCCGAGGACTACCAGCAGGTGATGCTCGACGCGATGTACGTTGCCCTGTCCGGGCGCATTCACATCGACGAGACGGCCGACGCACCAGCAGAAATGGTCTTGCACACGATATGGCAGGACCACTTCGTGCTGCGTCCCGCTGCGGCGGCGCCTGGTTGAAGAGCCGTCGAGGCCGATTCGCCGATCACACGGCCGGGGACACGTAAGCCGGCAGGAACTCTGAAGCCGTTGCGCCGCAAACCGAAACAGCTGACGGAGTCACCGTCGCTGTTTCGTCCCGGCGGCGGTAGCGGTGCAGTACTGATCGCTCAAGGCCGCAGCAAGCCGGGTAAGGCTGCCGGCGAGAACAATCCGTCGGCACCCGGATTCACCGAGGAGTCGGCCGAAGTGATTCCGCTGACCGACGCGACCGAAAGCGAGTCGACTGCCGACGCCGCGACTCGGGCCCGCGCCCGAAAGATCGCGGCTCGTCTGGCAGTTCGGCGTCCACGCATCGACACACGCGCACGGCGTGGCGTCGGGGAGTTGACGTCTCTGCGCTATCGAGGCGGCAGTGACGAGATCGACCTGGACCGCATGCTCGAGGTGTTGGCGGCCAATCCGATACCGGAAGACGATGACATCGTCGTCCGAGAACGCTTGCACACCAAGCGATCCATCGTTCTGGTGGTCGACATATCGGGGTCGATGAAGGGCGAACGGGTGCGCACAGCGGCCGCGACCGTCGGCGCTCTGGCCGGTGAGATGAACCGAGACAACCTCGCGGTCGTCGCGTTCTGGTCCGACGCGGCCGTACTCACTCGATTCGGCGACTCGCGGACCCCATTGGATATTCTCGACACCGTTCTCCGCATTCCGGCGCGGGGATTGACCAACGTGCAGTTCGCGCTCGAGACCGCGGCGGGGCTATTGCGTACGGCGTCGGCTCCCGATCCACGGGTTCTTCTGCTCTCGGACTGCGTCCACAACGCCGGTCCCGATCCACGCCCGACCGCAGCCAGGATCGCGCGCCTGGACGTACTGCTGGACACGTCGGGTGAACATGACGTCGATCTCGGACGGGATCTCGCGCGATTAGGGCACGGTCGTATACGGACCATCAAGACCTACCGCGACGTCGCACCGGCACTGAGTTCACTGTTCGGAGACTGACGTGTGAAGGTCGTGATTCACGTGTTCGCACACGACATCGGCATCAGGCACCTCTCGGGTCAGGAGTCGGACGTCACGTGCGCAGGTCTTTTCGCATGATGACTCGCGGGATTCCGCCCGATACCGATGTCGTCTCGGCTGCGAATTCGAAGCCGGCCGACTCGAACAGTCCGCGGGTGCCGACGTAGGCCATCGTCAGATCGACCTTTGCACCCTTGTTGTCCACCGGATAGCCCTCGATCGCCGGAGCACCGTGATCGGCCGCGAAGCGAACGGCACCGTCCAACAGCACGTGCGCGATCCCGCGTTTGCGGTGTCCGGCCTTGACGCGAAAGCACCAGGCCGTCCAGACCGGTAGATCGTCGACGTGCGGGATCTTGTTCGAGCGCGCGAACGGCAGCTCCGCGCGTGGTGCCACTGCAGCCCAACCGACCACCTCGTCCCCGTCGTAGGCCAGTACGCCCGGTGCGACTTTTCGACGGGTCAGCTTCTCGACGTATGCGGCGCGTTCCGGACCGACGAGTGCTCTGTTGGTCGCGGAATCGATTCGATGACTCAGACACCAACAGACCGAGGACGTCGGGTTCTTCGGGCCGAGAATCGTCCGCAGATCCGCGAACGACGTGGCCGGCCGTACCGAGAAGCTCACCAGACGACCATACCGAGGATCGGTGTCGAATTACCGGTCCGGTAGGCGGGATTTTCGAGGCGGTACGGTCGAGACGTGAACACTTCGATCGTCGCTGCCGGTGCACTGTGAGCATCTCTTCGAGCGACCGTGCTTTTCTGGCCCGTGCCGTGGATCTTGCTGCAGAGGCGGCGCGGACGGGCAACGATCCGTTCGGCTCGATTCTGGTGTCGGACAGTGGCGAGTTGTTGGCCGAGGACAGGAACAGGGTCGGCGACCGAGGCGATCCCACCCAGCATCCCGAGATCGCACTGTCTCGGTGGGCTGCGACCAACCTGGACGCCGATCAGCGTCGATCCTCTACGGTCTACACCTCCGGTGAGCACTGTGTGATGTGCTCTGCGAGCCACGGCATAGTCGGACTCGGCCGCATCGTCTACGCCACGTCGACGGCTCAATTGCTCACGTGGCTCGAAGAATTCGGTGCTGCACCACTCGCCATCACGCCGTCGCCCATCGAGGAGATCGTGCCCGGCATCGCGGTGGACGGACCGGTCGCCGAGTTCAGCGAGACCGTTCGCGAACTGCACAGGCAACGCCACACTTCTGCGCAGTAGTGGGGCAGTGATGGTGCAGGCAGATATCGAAGTCGGAGCAGGGCACCGTACGAGAGCGATGACGACTGCGCTCGCGGTGACCGGCGGTGCCGGCGTCGTACTCGCATGGCTCGAGTTCGTCCTCATCCGTCAGCAGCTTGCGGTGGGATTGTGGGTCATCGCCGTGGCAGTCGTCTCAACGTGTCTCGTCTCGTCCGATGCCGGAAAGCATGTAGGCGTGGGGACTTCGCTCGGGTCCGTCACCGTCGTGACTCAGGTGGCATGGCTGGTGACGGATCTGCACGCCCTGTGGGTCACGGCCTTGGCTGCGTCGACAGCGCTCGGCTTCTATCTGCTCGCGTCGGCGTGGGCAGGCCGTTCCAAGGTCTCCGCTCGTGGGGTGGCCACCGCCGTCCCAGCGGTCTTCGCTACAGCGATTGCATTGGTGATTTCCGTCGTGGTCGTCGGCACGGCGGCCAGTCCTGCACCACTGGTTCGATCGCTTCATGCGTTGGGGCAGAGCAATTCCTTCGAGCCCGACACGCAGACGGCGACGACGGTGGTCGACGGAGCACGCCTCACCAACGACGTCGAATACGGCTCGACGCTTCCGAATTCGTTTCTCGACATATACATCGCCGACGACGATCCATCGGTCAGCCGGCCCACATACATCGTAATTCACGGTGGTGGCTGGATTGTCGGAGACAAAATGGACGGTGCGCCCAGCGGCAATTCCGGTGGCGCGTCGTGGGCCGGCCCCATGCTCGACGCGGGCTACAACGTGGTGTCGGTGAACTACGCGTTCGCGCCGAGCTACCGATTTCCCACGCAGACAATCCAACTGGGCCAGGCCATGCAGTTCCTGGAAACGAACGCGGACGGGTACGGACTCGACATGAGTCGCGTCGTCCTCGCCGGAACCAGTGCGGGTGGCCACATCGTGGGCAACTACGCTGCCGTGCAGACCAATTCCGATTACGCGCGGGCGCTGGGTATCGAGCCCACCATCGATCGAAGTGCTGTGAAGGCCTTGGTATTCGAGAGTGCTGCCCTCGATGTCGGTAGAGCGGGCGCACCGCAATCACCGAGCCCGTCGAACGGTTTCTTCTTCGACATCGCCGCCCGAAGCTACCTCGATACCACCGACCGAGCGTTGCTGGCGCAGGCGAACGTCATCGACAACGTCACGGCCGACTTTCCGCCGAGTTTCATCTCCGACGGCAACACCGGTACCTTCCCCGACCAGGCAGCCGAACTGAGCGCTGCGCTTGATCGAGTGGGCGTCGACAACCGCCTGAACCTGTACAGCAAGAACGAGGCGAGACTGGATCATTCGTTCATGTCGGTGGACTCGGAATGGACCGACGACTACACCCGACTCAAGATCGAGTTCCTCCGCGACATCGTCTGAGCCGCTGCTCCTCAGCTCGGTCCGAAACGCTCCGTTCGGATGTTCGCTGCCGAGTGCCCCCGCTGCACCAGCATGTCGGCCACTGTGTCCACGAAACTCGTGGGGCCACAGATGTAGCAACGCGGCTCGAACTCCGCCGGCCATCCGTGTGCGTCGAGGTCCTCGACCGTGATGCGGCCGAGGGGCCGTGCGTTACCGGCAGGAGCACGCCGCGTGTGGATCATGGTGACGTCCACGCCGGCCGGTGGACGAGCCCATTCGTCCGCGAAGTAGACCTCCGCGGGTTCGCGCACGGAGTACAGCACCCGGAACGGCACCCGACCGCCGTCCGCGGACGCCTGCGCACGAACCATCGCGCGGAGCGGGACGATGCCGGAACCGCCGCCCACCAACAGGATCGGTGGAGACGGGGTCTCGGAGGGCCGGGAGGGCCGCCAGACGAACCATCGACCCACCGGTCCGCGGATCTCGATGCGATCGCCGACCTCGACGGCCTCGACCAGGTACGGCGATACCTCGCCGTCCGCGACGTTCTGCACCGTGATCTCGATGCGCGACGTTCCGTCGGGTGCCGACGCCAGGGAGTAGCTTCGCTGTGCGCTGTAGCCGTCCTCGGCGGTGAGCTTGACGTCCACGTGCTGCCCGGCAAGATGGCCGGGCCACCCGTCGACGTCGAGAACGAGGGTGGACGCGGTGGGTGTCTCACGCCGCACGGTCGCCACCGTGGCAACGAGCCAAGGTTTCGCCCCGGCCGCCGATGTCACGTCAGTCGCCCTGGTATCGCTGCTCGCGCCACGGATCTCCGTAGTCGTGGTACCCGCCGCGTTCCCAGAAGCCCTGTTCGTTCTCCACGGTGAGCTCGATGCGTGAGATCCACTTCGCCGATTTCCAGAAATACAGATGCGGGACCAGAAGCCTTGCCGGACCGCCGTGTTCGCGAGTCAGGGGAGCGCCGTCGAACTCGGTGACCAGCCAGGCCTTCCCATCCCTGAGGTCCTCGAGGGGAAGATTGGTGGTGTAGCCGTCGAAGCCGTGCACCACGACGTAGCCGGCATCGGTATCGAGACCGTCCAACAAAACGTCCAGGCTCACGCCCTTCCAGGTGGTGTCGAGCTTCGACCACTTGGTGACGCAGTGGATGTCGACGGTCGGAGTCTCGTGCGGAAGATCCGCGAATTCGCCCCAGGTCCAGCTGCGAGTCTCGCCGTGTTCGGTGGTGATCGAGAACGACCACGTGTCGGTTGCGACCACGGGCGCAGGCCCGATCGCGAGGACGGGAAAATCCTTGGTCGGATACTGACCGGGGGGAGTACGCCCGTCGTCGCCGCGTCGGCGGCCCACGAAGCCCTTCGAGATCAATGCCATGGTGGCAAATTGTCCTCCCGCGGTCGGGAGTCTGACAAGTCGGACGCCACGGCGATGTCGGCGCCCACCCGGCCGCGGCACGCCGTGGGGCAGGCTCGTCGCATCTACTGCCGAGTGATCCGCACCAGTAGTCCTGCGACGTGGGCGGAAGCAGCGATTCGTGCGGCTTCGGCGTCCCCGGTCTCGATGGCGTCGACGATTCTCTCGTGTTCTCCGACTGCGAGTCGTCGACCGGTGTCCCCGGTCCAGATGTCCGATCTGTAGAGATGCGCCTGGCTGTCCAGACGCAGAAGTGCATCGCTGAGTGGACGATTTTTGGCAATGTCCCGAATTCGAGTGTGGAAACGCAGATCGAGCATCGAGTCACGTCGGGAATCGGCAGGTTCGCCGAGCAGCTCTCGCTGTTCGGCGATCATCGTCCGAAGTTCTTCGATCGCGTCGTTCGTGGCGTTCAAGGTCGCGCGATGCGCTGCCAGCCCGTCGAGTAGTTCCCGAACCTCGAACACCGACCTGATGGTGTTGTCGTCCAGGGAGTCGACCTTCGCGCCTGCGTTCCGGGTGTGAACGGCGATGCCCTCGTAGATCAGCTGTTGCACTGCCTCCCGAACCGGAGTTCGGCTGACATTGAGCTTTGCGGCCAGTGCCGGAACGCTCAAGGCAGTGCCGGGAGCCAGCTCGCCGGAGAAGATCTGCTCACGCAGTATCGCGTGAACCGATTCGGTGAGCAGTTCGCGTTCGGTTGTGGTCATGTGTCCCATCCGCGCATGTGAAGGATCCTGCAGTGCTCCATTGTCACCTACTGGGCCTCCAGCGCTCGCGCAGCTGGACCCGCTTCCGGTTGACCCCTCCGATCGTGCGCCGTGTCATGAGTTGGAACCCGATGCGTGCCACTTGCCCACGAGAGCGCGGGAGAGTACGCCGAAGAGGGAGAAGACGGCGATCCCGAACGCCGAGGCTATCGCGATCGCGGCGATGAGGTCCTCGGACTGCAACCGGCTCCGATAGACGTCGAGAAGTGTGCCGATACCCGGTTGTCCTTTGGCGAAGAACATGTCACCGATGATCGCGCCGACGACGACCAACCCTGCCGCGGTACGGACTCCGGTCATGATCGCCGGAAGTGCCGCGCGCAATTCGAGTTTGGTCAAGCGCTCCCACCGCGATGCACGGCCGAGCGTGAACAGCTCGTGCAACCCACGGTCCACCGATTGGAGGCCGAAGTGTGTGTTGGTGATGATGGGAAACGCGGCGATCATGACGCACACGATGATGCGGGCAACCATGCCGTAGCCGAACCAGAGTCCGATCAGCGGGACGATAGCGAGAATCGGTATGACCTGCAGGACAACAGCATAGGGATACACGGCCCGCTCGATCCATCGGGCCTGATTCATCAGGATGCCCACGGCCAGACCGAACAGTACTGCGATCACGAATCCGCATGCAGTCACCCGTGCAGTGACGGCGAGGGCTTCGAGCATGGGGCGCAGATGAGACCAGTCCGCAAGAGAGCCCGTCAGTACGCGATGAGGTGCCGGCAGAAGAAATCGACGTTCCGGTGCGAGAACGGCGTATGTCACCACGTACCACGCGATGATCGCGACTGCGAACGAGGCGACGGGTACCGCGATGGATTTCAAGGCGCTGTTCGATCTGCGTGCAATGGAACTCGAACGCCGTTCCTCGGCGCTGCCGGTGCGAACACGGGGCATACGGACTGCGAGTGACAGCGTCATGAGGCCGTTCCCCGCAGACTGGCGGAAATCCGGGCGACGTAGTCCGTGAACGCGCGATCGAATCGAAGGTCCTCCGTGCGGGGGCCGTCGAACTCGATGTCCACAACCGAGTGAATTCGTCCCGGCCGCGGTGTCATCACGACGACACGATCCGCGAGAAACACTGCCTCCGACACCGAGTGCGTGATGAACATGGCGGTCAATTCTCTGTCGGTACACAGCTTCTGAAGAAGGGATTGCATGTCGTATCGCGTCATTTCGTCGAGTGCGCCGAAGGGCTCGTCCAGCAGCAGGACGTCCGGTAGCAAGGTCAGTGCGCGGGCGAGCGACACCCTCATCTTCATGCCCCCGGACAGTGCGCTCGGAAGCTGATCGCCGAAGCCGTCCAGCCCCACCGCGTCGATTGCGGCCAGCGCTCTACTGCGGCAGGTCTGTTTGTCGACGGACCCCAGTTCGGCGGACAGTTCCACATTTCCCAGAACATCGCGCCACGGAAGGAGTGTCGGCTCCTGAAAGATGAAGCCGACGGAATCGGTTCCCAGTGCGACGCTTCCGTCAGTGCAGCTTTCGAGACCCGCCGCCATTCGCAACAACGTCGATTTGCCGCACCCGGACGGACCGACCACGGCCACGAACTCACCTCGCCGGACAGCCAGGTCGATTCCGTCGAGTGCCGTTGTGCCGGTGGAGAATCGCTTCACCACCGAGTCGAAGACGATCTGAGTGGTTTTCGTCAGCCGAGTAGCGTCGGCATCCTGCATGGTGTCGATCAGATCCACTGCAGCCTCCAAAGTTGAGTGCATGTAATTGCCCGGTCTGTAGCCTGTATTACATGCATTGCAGCGACATTGCGGCTCGTTAAGTTCATGTCACGAACAAGACGCATCAGCGGCCTTCAGCTGGCATATATGCCGAAGTTGACTTGATTTCGAGGCTAGGGTCGTCTTCCGGCTTTACATGCAATCGGCTTCCATGCACACTGTCGTCAGTCGTTCGCCGCTCACGGCCTCTGCCAGCGGCCTCGCACACCGTCTCCCGAAATTTCCTTCAGCAGAGAGTTGCCAGCCATGGACAAGAAGAACCACTTCGTCGGCGCAGCGGTAGTGCTGGCCGCCTTGCTCGTCACCAGTGCCTGCAGCGCCGACGAGGCGAACAGCGTTGCCACGACGTCGATCGAACCCGTCGCGTCGCAGGACAGTCTGTCCGGTATCTGCCCGACGGCGGTGACCGTCCAGCTTCAGTGGCAGCCGCAATCCGACATGGGCGCACTGTTCGAGATGCTCGGTCCGGGATACACCGTCGACTCCGACGAGAAGTCGGTCACCGGCCCCCTCGTCGCGGAGGGCAAGGACACCGGAGTCGACATCACGCTCCGTGCGGGCGGGCCGGCCATCGGTTTTCAGTCGGTCACTTCGCAGATGTACGTGGATGATTCGATCGATCTCGGAATCGTGCACGGGGACCAGGTCATCGCCGCGGCCGCGGATCAGCCGGTGGTCGGTGTGACTCCACTTCTCAAGTACAGTCCCGCAATTCTGATGTGGGATCCGGAGAGTCATCCGGACTGGACATCGATCGAGGACATCGGCAAGTCCGACGCTACCGTCGTGGTGTCCAAGGAGCAGATCTTTCCGCAGTGGCTCGTAGACAAGGGACTGCTGAAATCCTCCCAACTCGACACCGGCTACGACGGTGCCCCGGCTCGTTTCGTCGGCGACCCGCAGATCGCCCAACAAGGATTCGCCAACTCCGAGCCGTACACCTACGAATCGGACACCCCGGCGTGGTCCAAGCCCGTCTCGTACCAGCTGGTGAAGGACACAGGATTCGACATCTACGCATCCAACGTGTCGGTGCGGGCCGACAAATTGGAAGCCCTGTCGCCGTGCCTCGACAAATTGGTTCCGATCGTTCAGCAGGCAACCGCGGATTACATCACCTCGCCCGCTGCAACCAATTCCGTGATCGTCGACATCGTTTCGCAGGACACGTCGTTCACCCCGTACACGGACGGCGAGGCGGCGTTCAGTTCGACATTGTTGAAAGAGCAGGGGCTGATCGCCAACGAAGCCGACGGTTCGGTCGGGACGTACGACCCGGTACGCACGCAGAGCAATCTTGCCGAGCTCGGTCCGGTTCTCGCCTCCGGCGGGGCCCAGATCCCGGCCGGCGCGACGGCCGAGGAACTGTTCACCAACCGCTTCACCGACCCATCGATCGGCATCGCCTGACGGCGCGCCTCACCCGACAGAACTTCCCCAACTCATAGGAGAATGGATCGCAATGAATTACGACCTGACCGAACTGGACCGCGAAAGCAGGATGGGTGGCGTCGGCACCGAGACGACGACACGCGAGATCAGACGAATCGACCTGTCCGACTTCGATGCTCGTCGTGACGACATCGCCGACGCGCTGTGGTCCGCGGCAACGGACATCGGATTCTTCCAGGTGGTCGAGCATGGAATCGACCTCGACGAGGTACGCCGCGCGTTCGAGGCTGCCGAAGCATTCTTCGCTTTGCCGAACGCCGTCAAGGAGCGCTACCCGTTGAAGAAGGGCTTCAACTCGGGCTGGGAGTACAAATCTCAGGTGCGGCCGTCCATCGGCACACCGGATCAGAAGGAGTCCTACCAGGTCACCCGACCACACGTGGACTCTCTGTGGCCATCGGAGTCCGAACTTGCCGGTTTCCGCGAGACCATCTTGTCCTTCGAGGCGAAGTGCTGGGAACTGGCCATGAAGTTGCTCTCGTGCTTCGCGGTGAAATTGGGATTCGATCGAGAATTCTTCACCAGGGCCCACGACCCGTCGTCACAGAACTATCAGAGCACGCTTCGGATGTTGCACTACTTCGCGATGGGCGAGCAGGCCGACACCTGGCGCGCAGGAGCCCACACCGACTTCGACTGTCTCACCTTGCTTTTTCAGCGTGACGGCCAGGGCGGACTTCAGGTCTGCCCCGGACGCGAGATGGATGCGCAGGAGTGGACGCCGATCGAACCGTCCGACGATGCGATCACCTGCAATATCGGCGACATGCTGATGCGGTGGAGCGACGACTTGTTGCCGTCCAACTTTCACCGGGTGAAGAACCCCGGCCCGGATGAGTATCAGGGCGCGCGGTACAGCCTTGCCTTCTTCGCTCAGGCAAATCGTGATGCCGTCATCGAAGGTCCGTCCGGCAAGTATTCGTCGATCACCGCCGAGGACTATCTCTACCAACGAATCAACGCCAACTTCGCTCGCTGAACGCGAGCAGAGCGTCATCGAAGGGACAATTCCTGTGCACGACACACTGATTCACGACGTCACGGTGTACTCGGGCGGGCAGTGGCTGCCACGCCGCGACGTCGTGGTCGGTGGCGGTAGGGTCACCGACATCCTCGACGTGGCTTCGTCGTCGAAGACCGGGGGGATCGACGGAGCCGGCGGCTATTTGATTCCTGGTTTCGTCAATACGCACACGCACATGCAGCAATCGTTGATGCGCGGGATCGCGGAGGGGATTCCGTTGCTCGAGTGGTTGCTGGCGGTGGCGGAGGATTCCGTGGCAATCACCCCCGAGCGGGCGTACACGGCGACCGTCGCCGCTTCCCTCGAGGCGTTACGCAGCGGCACTACCACACTTGTCGAACACATGTGGCCGCACCCGTCCACAGCCGTTCACGATGCGGTGATGAAAGGGTTGCGGGACACCGGTATTCGGGCAGTCCTTGGGCGAGGCACCGCCGACCGCGCCGATGCGACAAGGAGATGGGGCTTCGATCCACGGTTGATGCAGCCGTTGAGCGAGGTTCTCGACCATATCGACGAACTCACGAAAGCAACTGAGGGCAGCCGCATCACACCCGCTGTCGCGGTTCTCAACCCCCGCTCCCTGACCCCCGACGGGATGGCTGCAGTTCGCGAGTTCGCCCACTCGCGCGATATGACGGTGATGATCCACCTGCTCGAGACACAGACCGACGACTCCATGTGCCGCGAACATGCAGGACTCGGTGCCGTCGACTATCTCGATCGGAACGACTTTCTGTGGGATCGGGTCCTGGCCGTCCACTGTGTCGAATTGGATGCGCACGGCCGCTCGGTACTGGCCCGACGTGGGGTCGGGATCTCCTACAACCCGCTCAGCAACATGCGACTCGGCTCGGGCGTGGCGGCAGTACCCGAGATGCTCGCTGCTGGGCTACACGTCGGACTCGGAGTCGACGGCGCCGCCAGTAACGACACCCAGGACATGGTGGAAACTCTGCGGATCGGTGCTTACGTCCAGCGGGCAGTCAACAAGAAGGCGGATCTCTTCGGATTCGACGCGATGATGGACATGGCCTCGGGAGGTGCGAACTCGGCTTTGGGACTGCACGCTCGATCGGGGGGAATTTCGGTCGGAGACGTCGCAGATCTGACGATGGTTCGGTTCGAGCGCGACTTCGCATGCCTACCGGTACGCGATCCCGGTGCATCGTTGTTGACGACTGGCACACGACAGATTGTCGATACCGTCTGGGTGGACGGCGAGGCGGTGATCCGTGACGGACGTAGCACCCGTGTCGACGAGGCCGAGCTCATTCGATCGCTGTCCGCGGTGGCACTGCGTCGCCCGCCGGAGTGACCGCCCAGTTCATGCGCGTTGCTCTGTGGTAAAGCGGCGGTGCAGTGCCCATGCACGGGCAAGTGCGAACGTTGCCGACAACACTGCTGCCACAACGGTGATGACGACAACAACGGTGGATGGACGGGTGCTGAAGTTGTGAAGCCACGCCATCCCGACACCGCTCGCCGTCGCCGCAACCGCACCGATCGGCAGCAGCAGAGCCGTGCACCGAGTGGTGCTCCGTGTCAGCTCATCACCGGATGCACGGAGCGTCAGGCGAACGGAGAACACGGAGGCGCAGTAGGCCAGGGCTGCGCTGACCGCATACAGTGCCAGCAAAGACCACGGTTCGATTGCCCAGCTTTCGCCGGTCCGAAGGCTCGACAGCGCCACGCCGAGCATGACCAACACCGGAGACAGTCCGAGCGCTGCACCGAAGAGCCCGGCAACCACGACCCGTCCGACACGGTTGCCCGCCTCACCCCGTGGGCGAATCCCGCAGCAGTACAGAACAAGGCCGGTGAGTGCGCCGATCACAGCTCCCGCTCCCGTTGCCGGTCCCAGCTCCGACCACGCACTGCCACGATAGACGCTCGTGAAACTCGTCCCGCCGTCGAAAAGGGTGAACGATTCACCTCGATAGGGCATGTCACCCACAGCCGTGGCAATGGCGGCGACCACCGAACCGAACAGAGCGAACCACACGGATTGTTTCCACACAGCACCATCATCGATCATCGAAACCGCCGAACGAAACACCCGGGTCCGAAAGTTCGGCTTCGCACTGGCAATCGACATACGACGTGGCGGGATGTCGCTGGTCAGTCGCTCAGTAGTCCGATCGCGGAGACGATCAGGTCGGTGCGCGGATCCCGCCACACCGCCGTGCCGTCGCGCACCACGGGCAGAAGCAGTCGCTTCTCCTGGATCGGCCATTGGATGTACGGGTAGTAACCTGCAAGTTCGCCCTGGACCGAGTCGGCAACGACGACGGTGGCGTCGGCGAGTGATTGTTCGATGTGCAACCCGCCGAACGAGAATCCTCGGAAGTGCTCGAGGACGGGGGCCTCGTGCCACGGGCTGGATTCGAGGCCGACGTGGCAGTGTCCGGTCTCCAGGAGTGCGATCGTCCACACCGACCGTTCGATGTGTTCGTCGGGGCCGTGCTTGCGGCAGTACAGATCTCGACCGACGGCACCACAAGCGTCGACAATCTGTGTAGGTGCTCCATGACCGGAGTTCGGGACGAACGGTAGACGCCATTGCTCGACGTACTCGTTCATCGGCCAATGCATGATTCCAGGGTGGCATGTGATGGCGCTAAGGCAACACCGAATTACGTCGATGCCGATAGCGGAGAGGTTGAAAACCCTAAGCGAGTGCAGCGACATGAACGATTCGACTGCGGAGAGACAGCACGAATTCGACCGCCTTCCAGTACAAAATTCCGACGAGAATCGACAGGGCGAATGCCAACCAGGGGTGGT
Source organism: Rhodococcus sp. IEGM 1372 (assembly GCF_030056835.1). Classification (NCBI taxonomy): domain Bacteria; kingdom Bacillati; phylum Actinomycetota; class Actinomycetes; order Mycobacteriales; family Nocardiaceae; genus Rhodococcus; species Rhodococcus sp. IEGM 1372. The sequence goes on from NZ_JASHKS010000052.1 coordinate 18,039, forward strand.
CGTCGCGTAGCGGCAGGTAGACCTGGAAATGGGTCAGGTAGATGTAGAGCGAGGCGCTCGCCAGCACTCCTGCCACCCGGCTCAGCATGGCGGGGAATGGAATCGACGACAGCCACACCAACATGCACAGACCGATAGCGACGATGATTTCTCGTTGCGTGTCGCCGAAGAAGAACCCGGGCACCGTGCCCACGATGGCCGCCGTCACACACAGTCGCTGCCGGGTGGTGTCGGCCTGTGCCGCAGCCCAACCCAATGCGAACAACCAGAAGACCACGGACGCGGTCAGAATGCGGTTGGGACTGTCGTCGATGTCGATCAGCCCGTAGCGGGTGAGGAGTCCGAGGCCGACGAGTCCCATCGGGAACCAGAACGAGTGGTCACGCTCGAGTCGGTCGAGCAACGGAATGGCCAGTACCGCAACAGCGGCGAGAACGATGTACACGATGGCCTCGACAAACCAGTACCGCCATTCCGCGGACCAGCCGTCGGGGCCGAAGATGCCGTTGAGCAGAAAGGCGCTGGTGATTCGATAGTCTCCGGTGAGGGCGATGGCGAATGCGATCCACACCATGCTGGGGACAGCTATCCGGGCGACGCTTCGGAGCACGCGTCGCGTTCGTTCGTTGCGATCTGCCGTTCCGAGGTGAAAGCGGGCAAAGTTGTAGCCAGCTATCCCGAGTAGCACGTGGGCTCCGCCGAGCACCGCGAACAGGTGAATGTGTGAGCCGACGATCAGAACGATCGCGAGGGCACGCAGCAGGACGTTGGTCTCCACTCGGTGCCAGCCGCGGCGTGAACGCCGACCCCGATCGAACTCTCGCACCGGTGTGTTGTGCCAGTTCTCGGGGAGATGGCCGAGCATGGCCTCCAGCCGCATGGACATACGGACGTACGACAGCGAGTCGCCGCCCAAACTCACGAACGTACTGTCATCGTCCACCTGTGAGCAGTGCAGGATCTCGGCGAACAGCGCCTTCACGTCGGGGGTGGTCGGGACTGTGTCCGACGGGTCGAGTTCGGGCCGGGCGGCGATCTCCGCGACCGCCCGGAGATCCGGTTTGCCGGTAGGGGTTCGCGGCACTTGGTCGACTAGACATACCCGTACCGCTGAAGTGGGTAGTCCGCTGGTCTGCGCGGCAGTGCGGCGGACAGCGTCGCTGTCACCGCCCTCCACGACGACGACCAGCTCGTCGGCACCACCGGTGCAGCACGCTGTCAGCCCGTGCTGCGCAAGCGCTGACTCGACATGCTGCAAGTCGATACGCAGGCCGAACACCTTCGCGAATCGACTTCGGCGGCCCACCACCTCGTAGAGTCCGTCGTCCGTGAGCCGTGCGAGGTCGCCGGTGTGCAGTTCGCCCGAGAGGGTGTCACCGAGGCAAAGGTCATCGGGGCTCTCGGCGTACCCGAGCATGACATTCGGCCCCGAGTAGACGAGTTCGCCTGTACCGCTGGGGAAATCGTCGACCGTCTCCAGGCGGAAAGATCCCCCGGGAATCGGACGACCGATGGTGTGCGGGTGAGTGGCGGCGAGATCGGATGGCAGATAGGCCATTCGGGCAGTTGCCTCGGTCTGCCCGTACATGACGAACAGGTCCCATCCCCGACGTCGGCCCAGCTCGGCGTACTTCCGGACGCGTTCCGGCGGCATCTTGCCACCGGCCTGCGTGATGTAGCGCAGATCAGGCAGATCCAGCTGATCGAACCCCATCCGGTCGAGCAGATCGAAGGTGTACGGCACGCCGGCGAACGTCGTCGCGCGTTCGGCCCGCACGAGCTCCCAGAAGTCGGGATCTGTGACGGAAGAATTGTTCAGAATCAACGCGGCACCACGCAGAAGGTGGCTGTGTACGACCGACAGTCCGTAGCAGTAGTGCATGGGCAGTGTGGTCACTGCTCGGTCGGTGGCACGGATGCCGAGATACTCGGCGATCGACTCGGCGTTGGACTGAACGTTTCGGTGCGAGAGTCGGACGAGTTTGGGAGAGCCGGTCGAGCCGGACGTGCTGAGGAGCAACGCGAGGTCGGGGTGGAGGTGATGCCCGGGTCGTCGGCCGGCCTTCTCGATGACGCTGCTCCCGTCGACTGCGCGCACCACCACATCGGGCCGGTAGGTATCGATCAGGCCCTCGAGGTGGCCGAAGTTCTCACCCGGAGCCAGCAGCACCGGATGCCCGGAACGCAAGGCCGCGAGATACGTCACGATCACGTCGACGTCGTTGGAACCGGCAATCATCACCAGAGAACGCGTCGTCCCGAATTCCGATGCTCGACGCTCGACGCGTTCGTCCAGCTCACGGTAGGTGAGCGTGTCGTCTCCCGTGATCAGAGCTGGCTCGTCACCGAAGCGGCCGAGGTCGCGCGCAAATCGCACACCGGGGCGATCGAGGTAGGTCATCTCGCTGAGCACCGACGGAGTCTATATAAGGAATGCCGAACCTAACTAGATGGCCGCCACCCGGCCGTTCGGATTCACGGACTGCGATGCCAGGTTGCGAACACGATCAGTAGACCGCCGACCAACGCGGTGGAAATACTCTGTGCGATGAGCTCATCAGGTTCCGGCCTGGTGATGGACACTTCGAGGAATCGCACGACCAGTACCAGCAGCAGCGTTCCTGCGGTCTGCCTCTTCAACTGACCGAACGAGGTGGTTGTCAGTGAAGGCGGCAGGTCGAGGTCGTGGACGAACAATTCCCACAGACCGAATCCGACGATGAGAAGCACGGTCGCGATCAGGATGGAGTCGATACTTTCGAACAGTTTGACCAGCGCTTTGTCGGAGGAGAGGCCCTCGACGATGAGCAGACGGACGAAGTCCACACCCTTTGCGAAGGCCCACATATAGGTGACGGCCGACAGCAGCAGCGCAGTCGATGCGCCGACGATGCTCATGAAACGGACTTTTTCGACGGCAAGTCGGCGACCCGTTGGCTGCCCGTCCACAGTTGGTTGTGAATGGTGCTCAGAGTTGTCCGTCGGTGATGACATGTGTGGGTCCCTCCTGCGCTGTCTACAAGACCTTCAGCGAGTCTCCAACGCGTCGGCGAGCATATGCATTGCCGCGGTGGTCGACAGTGCACGGACACTTGCCCGTTCCCCGGGGAGATGAAGGGTGTGGGTGACGGTAGGTCGGCCCGTGACGGCGATAGCGAAGCAGACGGTGCCGACCGGTTTGGCCTCGGTGGCACCACCCGGGCCCGCGACGCCGCTGGTCGATACCGCGATGTCGACGTTCAGTCGATTCAGTGCGCCTTCGGCCATCAGCGCGGCCACTGGCTCGCTGACCGCTCCGTGCTGGTCGATGATTTCGGCGGGGACGTCGAGCAGGCCCGTTTTCGCCTCGTTGGCGTAGGACACCACCGCGCCGATGACGTACGCCGACGATCCTGCGCGGTCGGTCAGGCGTGCGGCGATCATCCCTCCGGTGCACGATTCTGCCGTGGCAATGCGATGCCCGGACAGACGGTGCGCGACGATGTCGTCGATGGTGGACCCGTCGGTCGAAAAGACCCGTGCACCATGGATTTTTCCGACGAGACGTTCGAGATCCACGTACGCAGGTCTCGCCGATTCGGCGTAGCGGGTCACCATTTCGAGCTCACCGAGACTCAGACAGGTGGTGATCTCGAGATCGTCGAATCCCGTGATCTCGCGCTCTGCCGTTCGCAGCGTGTCGGCGAGGTCGGCCTCGGACAGTCGGTAGCCGCGAATGGTGTCCTGACGCATCTGCGTGCGGCGGGCGAGGACCTCGGCGACGGGTGCGCTGTCGAGGGCTTCCGGCCACATCGCCTGCAGCTCGCGAGGTGGGCCGGGCAGAATGAGGACGGCGGGCAGTGATTTGGAGTCGTCGGCCGGTATCGCGACCCCGGGTGCGGTTCCGGTCGGTGAAATGGACTGTGCGCCTTGGGGAACCATCGCCTGCTTCCGAATACCGGCCCGTAGCGGCTCGGAGTCGGCTGCAGAACTCATGCGGCTTCGCCACCGTTGCACGATCGCGTGGATGCGATCTTCGAGCTCGGCGTCCAGCGTCAATTCGCGGCTGTACAGCGCGGCGACGGTCGGAACGGTGAGGTCGTCGGCGGTCGGACCCAAACCTCCGGTGGTGACGATCAAGTCGACGCGTTGATCGGCCAGAAACCGCACCTGCGCAGTCAGATCGTCCGGGCGATCACCGCACACGGTGATGTGGGCAACGTCGACGCCCATCTCCAGAAGTCGCTGGGCCACCCACGGGCCGTTCCGGTCGGTGACCCGACCGGCCAGAACCTCAGTTCCCGTGACCACCACACCTGCTCGCACAGTCATCCTTAGACCTTACTGACCGAGGTGTGTCGGTGACTTCTGCGGTTGGCTCGGGTCCAAGAAGTGACATTGACCGCGACCGAGGAGACAGTCATGACCACCACCCACACCAGCGCGCCGAGGAAGACCGCCCCGCGGATCGGCCTCGTTCTACAGATCCTCGTGATCGTCTTGCTCCTGTTCGACGCGATCAGCCACATTCTGAATCTGCAGGTGGTGAAGGACGCAACGGGCGACCTCGGCCTGCGTGACGACATGGCTCCGATCACCGGCATCGTCATGCTCGTCATCTTGATTCTGTACACGATTCCCGCGACGTCGATCTTGGGTGCCATCGTGCTGACCGGCTATCTCGGCGGTGCGGTGCTGACCAACTGGCGTGTCGAGAAGCCACTGCTGAGCACCGTGTTCTTCGCGATCTACGTGGGTATCGCGGCGTGGGGAGCGCTGTACCTACGGGACGAGCGGGTGCGCAGCATCATTCCGTTGCGCCGACCGTAGAGGGCAACGTTCGATCAACTCACGCCGCTACTCGACTGTTCAGATAGCCGAAGTTCTCCCTGAATTCTCCGCGAATGCGCGCGCGTTCGTCGAATGCTCGCAGAATCGCTACCTGCTGGCCGACGACTCGGAACTCGCGCGCGTCTGACGAATCCACTCGCGTTTGCCGCGAATTCTCTGTCCGCGAATGCAACTCGGGCAAGCAGGCCGCGCGGATTCCAATCGCCGAGGAATCAGTGTTTCGATCCAGGCTCTGCTTCAGAGCGGCCGATTGTCGACATGCGCGAAGTTGATTCGCCTCGGTGCGTTGGGGTCGCGCGGCGGTGGTTTCTGCCGTTCGGCAGCAGCGGCGAACCAACCACCTTCGGGAATGTCGATTTCGGGAATCTCTCGATTGTTCATGTCGATCTGCGTTGCGGTTTCGGGATCGGGATCGTCCCACAAAGTCGTCACATCTGCCGCTGCAGCGGCGAATTCGCTGCCATTGATGATGCACTGCGTTTCGTCTATTCCGAAATACGGCCACGCGAAGTGGACGCTCATCGGGCCGGGGACAGGCACAGCCGTGAGCACGAGTCCGATCCGCCCGTGTGTGCCGCTTCCGTTGCCACCGTTCGCCTGCAGGCCTCTGGGTCGGCCGGGAAGATTGGTGGAGACAGTGCCCTGAGCATCCTCGAAGCCGATCAGCATGGGCGGGGTATGGCCGGATTCGGGCTTTCCGAAGCCGTACATACCGAGGAATCGATCCGTGGTGGGGACCGCGGCTTCGACCGACAACGTCACGCACCGGCTGTAAATGTGTGCGCCGGTGAGCCATACCGCGATGGTGTCGGTGTGCGCGAGTACGAGTCTCAAGGGCACCAGGGCCGGAATCTCGTTGACTGGTACGCCCTGAAAGCGGACTGGTGCTGGGGTCGAGCCGGATTCATTGCTCACGCAAGCCACCCTGCACCAACGCTCGCAGGTGCGCAAGGCAAGGGATTCGGTGCTGGTGCCTCGGATGACCGAGACGTTCCGAGTCGGAAGCTAGGCTCTGCAAATGCGAACCGATCTGCGACGCGGTGGGGTGTGGGCGGACGTCGTGGTGGTCGTAGCGATTGTGACCGTCGGGACCGTGGTTGCCGGAGTCCTCGAAGATCAGCAGCCCTCCGTCGAGGCCATACTCGGCTGCGACGTCGTTCTTCCTGCCGAGGAGGGCATTTCTTTCTCGATCGGTTTTTACGGGGGTCGGTACGACAACCCCGACTATCCGTGGCTGACGGCAACGAAGGCGTCGGCAATGTCGACTGCGCTGGTCGAATCTCTGCCCACCGATGTGCAATTGGAGTTCGCGGCTCCCTCCAATTTTTTGATATTCCAACCGATCGATATCTATCCCGAAGGCGTGGAGATCGCGGAGGGTGTCACGGTCGAGGACATCAGCGGTGACAGTACGGCCTCAGGCGTCGTCGGTCGCGGTGAGGCGCGAGCGCTCCTTCGAGTATCGATCGAAGAGTGGGACGGTGAGCTACCGCCATGCGTCGAAGAGCGGGTCGACGAACGAACTACCATGCCCGACGGCACTGTTGTCGACACATTGGATGCGGTGTCCGACTTCAACGGAGGGGCGACGCATCGCCGTACTGCAGTAGCGTATTTCGCGGACACTCTCGTACACGCGAGAACGTCGAACGAAGGGAGCGACGCGATGCTCCCGCTGGAGGTGGACGAGCTCGCGGTATTGTCGCGAACCCTCAATTGCGCGTCACCGCAGAGGTTCCCGACGGAACACCGCCACCGCCTCGTGAATGTGGTTCGTACCGCGAGAATCCGACGCTCCCTCTGTCCAAGGACAGAGTCGAAAGCATCGGCGCGTCATTGGCCGAGCAGTGGGCAGTAGTCTTCCCTGATGCGCAATCCGATCGCCCCATCGGCGATCTGGTGCTCGGGTCGTCCGGAAGCGGAAGTGCGTGCACCATCGTGAACGTATCGACACCGACCGGTTCCGCGGAACTGAGTGTCGAAATATCGATCGATGACACCACTGCGAGGGGAAGCGTCGACGCGCAAGACAGCTCTGGTGTGAACCGATCGACTCTTCCCGACGGCACCGTTGTGACGCGCCGATCCGACGAAGCGCCGCGAGAAGGGCAGCCGCGCGAGTGGCTTAGCGTGCTCAGGCCGTCGAACACGCTCGTGCAGTTCAGTTTTGGAATCGAAATCGACGCCGATTCACTCGTCGAGCTCGCGTCGGCTTCAGGACTGGACCTGTAACTCCCGGCGATCGAAGGATGAGTCGCTATCGCGGACACGGTCAGTTCAGATCTTGTCAACGGCCAGCATGCACGAACAGGCTGTCGTTCATCCGAGCGTCTACGGCGATGATCGTCAGGTCGAGGTCCGGTTCTGCGGTCGGTTGGTCGACAGGCGGGCCGACGTAGACACAGATGCCGGTCTGGACGTCCAGTCGGACGGTGACCGGTGGTCCCGGGACCCAGTGGCGTGTCTCGGAGTCGTAGTGCCCGCTCAACAGTGCACAGCATTCGCAGCGGGCGTCGTATCGGTCCGTCGTGACTACAGTCGCCTGCCACGCCGGTCGGCCGTGATGCTCGACGGCCCTCACCTCGGATAATTCCGTGACTGTCTCGGTGGACGAATGATCGTGCCCGGAGCGGGTGACTTCGATGGGGTTGAGCATCGCGATCCACTGGTAGTTCTCGTAGAACGGGTCGTCATAGTCTACGAGCCATGAGTCGGCGATGGACGGTAGCGCTGAGACGAGGCCGTCGGAATCGAATGTCGGTGTCGTGTCCGACGGCCACCGCCCCTCCAACTGGCGAGGTGCGCCGTTCGAGTACTGCACCCCCATGCCCGCGTATGGGATTCCAGCGCCGACTCTTTCGACGAGCTTGCCGTTGGCGTCCTCCACGCGCATGTTGCCAGGACGACGGATCCATGCGTGCACCGAGAGCGTGTGGCGAGTAGGTAGGAGTTCGAACTCGACGGACTCCCACAGCCACGGTGACGACTGCGCCAACCGGCGGAACTGTTCGACGGACGGGTTCGTGATCATGTACCGATCATGCCGTCGAACCGCGGTTCAGTTCTGCACGTTTCCGTTCTCGGGAGGGTGTGGCACGTTTTCCTCGTCCACGTGCGCGCCTTCGACGGCGTCCGTCTCGGGGGTGTGCTCTCGGGGGCCGTCGTTGCTGCCCTGCGAGGGGACTGCATCGCTTGCGTCGGTCGGCATCGTCATGAAATCTCCACGGAGTCGGGGCGACAGGTCGCCGATGGATGTACATCGTGGGTGTGCCCCGCTGTGCCCAGAACTACACCCCCGAGATGCCAGAAGGACGACACGCCCCAGTTGGGGGGGTGTCCCTATGGTTTCTGTCAAGCTGCGTGAGCTGCGGGCGGTTGGTACAGGGTC
>NZ_JASHKS010000053.1:0-25803 GCF_030056835.1 Rhodococcus sp. IEGM 1372
CTGAGCTCGGCGTGTCGAACCAAGGACCGGATCAACCGTTATTCAGACAGTCCCAGGCGACGGCGTCGTCCGTGCTGTACGTGGCATCGATCGGACTGGGAGCGCCGGTGTCGACCACCCACGTCATCTCGTCGGCGATCATGGGCGTCGGGGCAACCAAGCGTACGACGGCCGTGCGCTGGGGGACGGCGGGAGACATGTTCGCAGCGTGGGTGACGACGCTGCCCGCGGCGGCTGTCGTCGCCGCACTGAACTACGTGGTTGCGGGGGTGATTCTGTGAAGCGGGGAGCGGGTCGGATATCGATGGGCGCTGCACTCTGCCTGATGGCACTGAGCGCAGGCTGCAGTTACGAGATGACGTCGACCGAGACCGGCACCGGCATCTCGCGTGACGTGCAGGAGGCCAGGGACGGATTTCTCGAGACTCCGGGAATGAGCGAACTGTTCGACGACCTGTACGGGCAGGGCATCGGCACCACCGTCAACGAGGTGTTCGCATTGGGCATCTACATTCCGGGTTTCTGTGAAACCCGCGCTCAGCAAGGACTGTCGGAGGAGGAGGCCGTCGCCGAGGTGACCGATTCGCTCGGTGCTACCTACGAGAAGGGGACCGGTGAGCCCTGGGCCGAGCCGATAGTGCAGGCCGCGGAGGACCACGTCTGCGAGTGAGCGGGCCGAGGGTGTCGGTGGCCTGTGCGAGCATGGAACGGTGGAGTCCACCGGTAGACCCGTGGCGAGCATCATGCACGCCGACCTGGACTCCTTCTATGCCTCGGTGGAGCAGCGTGACGATCCGCGGCTGCGCGGTAAGCCGGTGATCGTCGGCGGGGGAGTGGTGCTGGCCGCCAGCTACGAGGCCAAGGCCTTCGGGGTGCGCACGGCGATGAGCGGTGGGCAGGCACGCGCGGTCTGCCCGCAGGCCATCGTGGTGCCGCCGCGTATGGATGCCTACTCGCAGGCGAGCAAGGACGTGTTCGACGTCTTCCACGACACCACCCCGCTGGTGGAGGGCATCTCCATCGACGAGGCATTCCTCGACGTCGGCGGGCTGCAGAAGATCGCGGGCAGTGCCACCGAGATCGGACAGCGTCTGCGGCAGGAGGTCGCCGAGCAGGTGGGGCTGCCCATCACCGTCGGGATCGCCACCACCAAGTTCCTGGCCAAGGTTGCCAGCGCCTTCGCCAAGCCCGACGGTCTGCTGCTGGTACCGCCCGGCGGCGAACTCGAATTCCTGCACCCGCTGAACATCGAAAGACTTTGGGGCGTAGGGAAAGTGACCGCCGAGAAGCTGCACGTCCTGGATATCAGAACGGTCGGCGACATCGCGGCCTACGGCGAGCGGTCGTTGGCCTCGGTACTCGGCAAGGGTGCGGGTGCTCACCTGTACGCGCTGGCCATGGGCCGGGATCCCCGACGCGTCCAGCCCGGTAAGTCGCGCAGTTCTATCGGTGCGCAGCGGGCACTCGGTCGCGGCAGGCACGACGCGGCCGAGGTGGAGGCATCGTTGATCGGGCTCGTCGATCGCGTCACGCACCGCATGCGCGCCGCGCAGCGAACCGGCCGAACCGTCATGTTGCGCTTGCGCTTTGCCGATTTCACCCGGGCGACGAGGTCGCACACGCTCGATCGAGCGACCGCCGACACCCGCGACATTCTCGACGCCGCACTCGAATTGCTGCACGACGCGGTGCCGCTGATCGCGGAGAAGGGCATCACGTTGGTGGGGGTCACCGTGTCGAGCATCGACAGGGGCGGTGCGGAGCAACTGGAGCTGCAGTTCGACCCGCCGCAGGTACGGACACCGCCGGAGGCCTCGGCCCTGGACCGGGCGCTCGACGGGGTGCACAAGAAGTTCGGATCGACGTCGCTCACTCGTGGGGTGTTGCTCGGCCGTGATCCGGGGATCTCGGTTCCGCTGCTGCCCGACTGACTATTGCCGCACTGTCGGTTGTACCCGAAAGCCTGTGGGCATCATGGTCAGTCGCTCCTGTACCTTCAGTCGGTACGACGGGTCGGCCTGCAGGTCGAAGCGCTGCAGAATGGTTCCGAGCACCAGAACGGCCTCGTGAATGGCGAATTGCCGTCCGATGCAGGCACGTTCACCGGTGCCGAAAGGCTTGTACACGTGAGCGGGCCGGGCCTTGATGCGATCGGGCAGGAAGTTGTCGGGATCGAACTCGTGCGGGCGGTCACCCCACACAGGATCGCGGTGCAGCGCCGTGGCGAGCACGATCGCCCAGTCTCCGGCCGCCATGGCGTAGCCGTCGCCGACGACGGTGTCGGCACGTGCCCCGCGGCCGAACGCCGGGACCGTGGGCCACAGGCGCAGTGATTCGTCGAGGACGCGTCGGACATATCGCAGCTTGGGAACCTGGCCGAACTCGGGCTTGCCGGTACCCCAGACCTCGTCGACCTCGGCGCGGGCGCGCTCGAAGACCTCGGGGTGCGTCGCCAGGTAGTACAGCGCAAAAGAGAGTGCACCGGAGGTGGTCTCGTGACCGGCGATCAGGAATGTCAGTATCTGGCAGCCGATGTTGGCTTCGCTCAATGCATTCGGATTGTCGGCGTCACGCGCGGCGTCCATCATGATCTGGAGCAGGTCGCTGAAGTCTTCGGTGGATCGGCGCCTGGTCCTGACGACATCTGCGAGGACGTCTGCCAGGTACTGCTTGTTGTCCGCGTACCGGCGATCCGAGCGGGCGAACAGAGGCTTGGCGAACGCGGGAACCTTCAGCAACGCCCGCCGCTGGTTGTACGTCAGCGCACCGACCATGGCCGAGACGAACGGATGCGGCTCGGCACGCGCGAACGAGCCGAAGCTGTAACTGAATCCGGTCCGGCCGATGGTCTCGAGCGTCAACGTCGTCATGTCGGCCGATACATCGGTCGGTGACGCGTTGCGAGAGAGGGACTCCCAATGCTCGATCAGGTCGTCGGCGACGTCGACCATGATCTCGTGGTACCCGCGCATGGCCCCTGCGGTGAACGCCGGGCGCAGAAGATCATGGGCGCGTTGCCAATTCGGTTCGTGGTTGTAGGCGGTGAACAGCCCGTCGGCTCCGATGTCCCGTAGATTCTCGACGCCCGGGGGCAAGAACTTCTCGAAGCGCTTTTCGTCGCACAGCTCGCCCGCCACGTCGGCACCGGAGGCGAAGACGAATCGTCGGCCGAGGATGTGCCGCTCGAACAGCGGGCCGAGCGTGCGGGCCATCGCGGTCGAATCCTGGACGGGGGTGCGGGGATCGACGCCGACGACGTCGCCGAGCACGGGGAGTCGGTGCGGGGGATGGGGCAGGGAGCCGCCTCGTACCGCGAACTGTGTCGACATCGCCACTCCATCGTCTCGGGACCGGCCCTTGTTGAACCGTGTCAAATAGTGACCGTACTCACTGTTGAACCGGTGTCAAGTAAGGTTCGAGGCCCATGACCACACCGCGCAAGCGCATGACGCCGGCACTGCGGCGTGCGCAGCTGATCGAGATCGGCTCGGCACTGTTCGCCGAGCGGCCGTACGAGGACGTCTGGATCGAGGAGGTCGCAGACCTCGCCGGCGTGTCACGCGGATTGATGTATCACTACTTCCCGTCCAAGCGGGAGTTCTTCGTCGAGATCGTCCGCGCCGAATCGGAGCGCAACCTCGGTCTGACCGCGCCGGACACCTCGTTGCCGGTATTCGAGCAGATCGCCGCAGGCCTCGATGCGTACATCTCGTACACCGACGAACATGCGCACGGCGTCCGCGCGGTCAATCGCGGCACGTTGCTGGGGGATCCTCTGATCAACGAGATCCTCACGCGCGAGTTCGACGTCCAGCAGCAGCGGATCCTCGCCGCGCTGCCGGCGACGCTGCAGGACGACGAGACGGTACGCACCGCGCTGCGCGGCTGGATCGCCTTCGTGCGAGCGGTGTGTCTGGACTGGGTGGAGCGCAGAACCCTCGACCGCGAGCAGGTACGCGCGTTGTGTCTACGGGCGTTGTCGGGTCTTCTCGAGGTGTGAGATGCGGGGCTATCGTCGAGCTATGTGCCGAAACATCACCACCCTGCGAGGGTTGGAACCGCACGCTACCGACGCCGAGATCGAAGCGGCCGCGCGTCAGTACGTCCGCAAGATCAGCGGCGTACAGAAGACGTCGGACGCCACCCGCGATGCCTTCGAGTTGGCCGTCGCCGAGGTGACGGCGACGACGCACCGACTCCTCGATGCGCTTCCCGAGCGGCGTCAGCCACCGCCGACGGTGCCGCCGCTGCGGCGTCCGGAAGTGCAGGCGCGGATTGCCGCGGCGGGAGTGGAGCCTGCGGAACGACCCATATCAGCGGCGAAGGCCGGATCCTAGCGGGTCCTAACGGGTGCTGTCCGGCGGCACCGCGGGCAGACCTTCGCTCACGCGGAGTTTCTCGGCCATCGAGCTGAGCAGATTCTGCGATTCCTCGGACAGGTCGAATGCCCGAGCGGACAGGCGGCGCAGACCGTAACCCTTCAGTTGGGTGAGTAGTTCGAGATCGTGATCGACCTTCGTCGCATAGATGTTGTCGAAGAAGTAGTCGGGCTTGACCTTGAAGAACGCGGCCAGCGCCGCGACGGTGTCCGCGGACGGATTGGCGCGCTGTCCCGAGCGCAATTGCGAGATGTAGGGCTTGGAGATCTGGTGTCCGCGTGAGGCGAGAGCGTCGGCGACCTCGGCATTGGTGTGTGGCTTGCGTCCGGGCGGGTGGATCGTGGCGAACAGATGGTTCAGACGTGCGGCGAAATCAGCGGACATCGGGGATGTGTGTGCCTTCCTGATACAGCCGCTGCCCACCCGGGCAGATCGGTCCGCCGCGGACCGAACCGGCTCATAGTAGCCGCTGCCGCGAATCCCGCGAACCATGGCTGACCTGCAGAAATTCGTCAGAAAATCATACTGATCGGTTTCATGCGTCGGTGGACGTAGCGGGGCGAGGCCGGGCAGTGGGGTGCCCCGAGAGCGGGAACGAACGAATGGTTTTCCGCAGAATCGGACGCGCGATTCGAGCCCCGGTGGCAGACTGTCTTGCCAGGCGAAGGGGGTGGAGATGACCGATCGTCGACGGCGAACGTTCGATTCACGAGACGGTGACGCGGAGGTGGTCGAGCCGCTGCTGCGCGCCGTGCTGTCCTACGCGCCGCGGGACGAATCGCGCATGCCCCACCCCTCCGAGGGAATCACGCTCCGGGCCGTGGACGGCTCCGGTTTCGTTCTGCTCGCACTCACCATCGCAGACGATCTCGGCGCGGGCATCCCGGGGCCGTTCGGGTCCCGATTCTACGAATGCGGATCGTTCGAAGTCATTGTTCCGCAACGAGATCCCCGCGACGGCGCGCTGTTGATGATCCACTTACTCGACGCCCGAGCGCCCCACAGATTCGAATTCGCCACGTCCATGCCGCCTCAGTGGAGCCTGCGGCTCGAGCGCGACGGCTCGGTGTCGGTACTCGACGATCTCGGCGATGCAGTGATATTCATCGGCCGCCCATGGGCATTCGACTCCGACCTGTATCCGGTGTCGGTGCACTACACCATCGAGAACGGCCTCCTGGTGCAGAACATTCTCGCCACCGCGGACACCGGCTATCCCATCCTGATCGATCCCGACCCCGACGCGATCATCACCGGAGACGGCCGGCTCATCACCGAGACGTGGACTCCGCGACTGGTGGCCGGCGGAATCGTCGAGGATCTGCCGCCGAAATCGCTGTCCAGCTGATTGCCCTGCAGCGCAGACTGATTCAGAACGGATCGTGCTGAATGTGCTCCATCGGCGTGCCCACTTTGCGGAGGGCGTAGATCGTCGTTCGCACCATCGACGGAGACCCGCAGATCTGAATCTGCCGATCGGCCCACGAGCCGAACTGGGTCACCACCTTGCCCACCGCACCGTGCAGACGGTGGTGCATTCCCCACGGCAGCTCGCGAGGTGTGCCCGAATACCACCACGGATTCTCGAGCTGCTCGGTCACCGGAACGATCGTCAACCATGGATTCGACAGCGACAGCTGCCACAACGTGTCCAGATCGTAGAGATCGCACGGATACGTTCCGCTGACGAACAGATGCACCCGCGGATTGTTGCTGCGCTGCGCCATCTCCATGACCTGCGCACGCAGCGGAGCCAGACCGGTGCCTCCCGCGATCATCAACACGTCCTCGCCGATCGCGCGATCGACATGCATCCCGCCCAGCGGCGGACTGATCGACCAGCGATCACCCACCGCGGTCTCGGTGACCATCGCCGGTGACACCCAGCCCCCGGATACGCGTCGAACATGGAACTCGATCTCGCCGTACGGATTGCTCGGAATGGCCGGGGACAGATACCGCCAGAGCTTGGGCCGCTGCGGAATCTGCACACTGACGTACTGCCCGGGGAAGTACGGGATCTCGCCGTCCGTCTTCAACCGGACCACCGCGAGATCGTCGAGCACCCGCTGATGCTCGACGACGGTGGCACTCCAGAACGGCGGCAGTTCGTCGTCGTCGGCGGCGACGGCCATCGCATCGCTCACCACGGTCAGGGTATCGTTCCAGGCCGTCTCGACCTCGTCGGTCCATACCTCGTTGCCGGCGAAGGTGCGGAACGCGCTGATCAGAGCCGAACTACCCGCACGGAAGTGCGCACCGGAGATTCCGTGCTTGCGGTGGTCCCGGCCGAGCTGCTCGAGGAACGGTTCGACGCGGTCGGGATCGTCGAGATGCTCGAAGACGTAGCCGAGTGCCATGACGAAGTGTTCACGCAGGGCATCCATCGAGGCGGGAAACAGGGCCCGGAAGTCGGGGTGCTGGGCGAAGAGATGGCCGTAGAAGGACCGGGACAGCCGCGCCGGACCGTCCTGAGCGGCCACGACGGATTTGAATCCGGTGCGGACCAGGGAGATCGTGCGTGCGTCGAGCATCGATCCACCTCCACCCCACCGAATCACTGCTGTCGACCGTCACCAAAGTAGACCGGTCGAGGATATCGCGCACGTCGCAGAATGTGGAGAAATCCAAGGTTGAGCGGAACAGACTCAACTTCGTTATGGTTGTACCGAGCGACAGTCTTTGCAGAACCCAGTCGAAAGAAGGTGACCGGTGGACAGTTTCACTCCCACCACGAAGTCGCAGGCAGCACTCTCCGCTGCTCTGCAGGCCGCATCCGCGGCCGGTAACCCGGATATCCGTCCGGCACATTTGTTGGTGGCGTTGCTCGATCAGACCGACGGCATCGCCACACCCTTGCTGAAGGCCGTCGGCGTCGACCCCGCAACGGTGCGTCGAGAAGCGCAGAGCCTCGTCGACCGACTGCCCTCGGCAACCGGTTCGACCACCACTCCGCAACTCGGCCGTGAAACCCTCGCCGCGATCACCGCAGCGCAGCACCTGGCCACCGAACTCGACGACGAGTACGTCTCCACCGAGCATCTGATGGTCGGTTTGGCGACCGGAAACGACGACGTCGCCAAGCTGCTGACCGGCCACGGAGCCGGACCCAACGAGCTGCGCGACGCCTTCCAGGCCGTCCGGGGCAGCGCTCGGGTCACCAGCGCAGATCCGGAGAACACCTACCAGGCGCTGGAGAAGTACAGCACCGACCTGACCGCGCTCGCCCGGGAGGGCAAGCTCGATCCGGTCATCGGCCGCGACACCGAGATCCGGCGCGTCGTGCAGGTTCTCTCCCGACGCACCAAGAACAACCCGGTGCTCATCGGTGAACCCGGCGTCGGCAAGACGGCCATCGTCGAAGGACTGGCCCAGCGCGTCATCGCAGGCGATGTTCCGGAGAGCCTGCGCGGCAAGACCGTCGTGTCTCTCGATCTCGGTTCGATGGTCGCCGGCGCGAAGTTCCGCGGTGAGTTCGAGGAACGGCTCAAGGCCGTGCTCGACGACATCAAGAACTCCGCGGGCCAGGTCATCACGTTCATCGACGAGTTGCACACCATCGTCGGAGCCGGCGCGAGCGGTGAATCGGCGATGGATGCGGGCAACATTATCAAGCCGATGCTCGCCCGCGGCGAACTACGTCTCGTCGGTGCGACGACCCTCGAGGAGTACCGCAAGTACATCGAGAAGGACGCCGCTCTCGAACGCCGCTTCCAGCAGGTCTACGTCGGTGAGCCGTCGGTCGAGGACACCGTCGGCATTTTGCGCGGACTCAAGGAACGCTACGAGGTGCACCACGGCGTCCGGATCACGGACTCCGCCCTGGTCGCCGCCGCAACCCTGAGCGACCGGTACATCACGGCCAGGTTCCTGCCGGACAAGGCGATCGACCTCGTCGACGAGGCCGCGTCCCGTCTGCGCATGGAGATCGATTCACGCCCCGTCGAGATCGACGAGGTCGAACGCGCCGTCCGTCGCCTCGAAATCGAGGAGATGGCCCTGGCGAAGGAGACCGACGACGCGTCCAAGGCTCGACTCGACAAGCTCCGCCAGGAACTCGCCGACCTGCAGGAGAAGTTGGCCGGGCTCAGCACGCGCTGGCAGAACGAGAAGAACGCCATCGACTCGGTACGGGCACTGAAGGAGGAGCTCGAGAACCTGCGCGGCGAATCCGATCGCGCCGAGCGCGACGGCGATCTGGGCAAGGCCGCCGAGCTGCGCTACGGACGCATCCCGACCCTCGAGAAGGAGCTCGCAGCCAAGACCGAGGACTCGCCCGCTCAAGGTGACGTGATGCTCAAGGAGGAAGTGGGCCCGGACGACGTCGCCGACGTCGTTGCAGCCTGGACCGGGATTCCTGCCGGCCGGATGCTCGAAGGTGAGACCGCGAAGCTGCTCCGGATGGAAGACGAGCTCGGCAAGCGAGTCGTCGGCCAGAAGGACGCAGTACAAGCGGTGTCCGACGCCGTCCGACGCTCCCGCGCCGGAGTGGCCGATCCCAACCGTCCGACGGGATCGTTCCTGTTCCTCGGACCCACCGGCGTCGGCAAGACCGAGCTCGCGAAAGCGTTGGCGGAGTTCCTCTTCGACGACGAACGCGCGATGGTGCGGATCGACATGAGCGAGTACAGCGAGAAGCACGCCGTCGCTCGGTTGGTCGGTGCGCCTCCGGGCTACGTCGGCTACGAGGCCGGCGGCCAGCTGACCGAAGCCGTGCGCAGGCGTCCGTACACCGTGGTGCTGTTCGACGAGGTCGAGAAGGCGCACCCCGACGTGTTCGACATCCTGCTCGCAGTGTTGGACGAAGGCCGGCTCACCGACGGCCAGGGCCGGACCGTCGACTTCCGCAACACGATCCTGATCCTCACCTCCAACCTCGGTGCCGGCGGCACCAAGGAGCAGGTGATGGACGCGGTGCGGCGCTCGTTCAAGCCCGAGTTCGTCAACCGCCTCGACGACGTCGTGGTGTTCGACGCCTTGTCCGAGGACCAGCTCGAGTCGATCGTCGACATTCAGCTCGGCTTCCTCGCCAAGCGTCTGGCGGCTCGTCGCCTGACGTTGGAGGTGTCCTCGCCGGCCAAGTTGTGGCTCGCGGCCCGCGGCTACGACCCGCTGTACGGCGCGCGTCCGCTCCGCAGGCTGATCCAGCAGGCGATCGGCGATCAACTGGCGAAGCTCCTGCTCGCCGGCGACGTCCACGACGGCGACGTGGTGTCGGTCAACTCGAGCCCGGACGGCGAACGCCTGATCCTGGGCTAGCGGCGGCCCTTCTCCGCAACAGGCCCACCCGAGCACTGCTCGGGTGGGCCTGTTTTGTGCCTTCAACCGGGAAGTGCCGGATAGGTACGCTCGTGGAATGACGAATCCGGACGACCCACGGTCACCTCGGGAGCGCGATCAGGCCGCAGCACCCCAGGCGGAGCCATCCGAGCCGACCCAGGACTACGGTCGGCCGTACCCCGGAGCCCAGCAGTATCCCGATGGCGCTCACCCCACCGAGGCATATCCGACCCAGGCGTACCAGAACCCGGCGTACCAGAACCCGGGCTATCAGGATCCGGCCTATCAGTATCCGACTCAGCAGAATCCTGCCCAGCAGAACCCCGACCCCCAGGCCTATCCGCCGGGGTATCAGCCCACGCAGGCATTTCCGCCGTACGACCCCGAGCAGCAGACGGCGGCGAATCAGGCCTACGGCCAGACCCAGCAGTACGGCCAGGGGTATGGGACTGGGCAGTACGGGCAGCCACAGCAGTACGGCAACACTCAGCAATTCGGCCACACCCAGCAGTTCGGGCAGCCGCCGGAGTACGGCGCTCCGCCTCCCGGCGAAGATCCGAACGCCGCCGATTCCGGCAGCAAGGGGCCACGACCGTGGGTTCTGGCGCTGATCGGACTCGTCGTACTCGCCATCGTCGTGGTGTTCGGGATTTCCTTCCTGAACGGGGGATCCGACGAGTCGACCACCGCTTCTGCGCCGTCGACGTCGATCCGACCGCCCACCTCGAGTGCACCCACGACCACGCCGGAGCCCACCGAATCGGGCACCGCCACCACGCCCGAGCTGATCCCGGGAGGAATTCCCGAGATTCTCGGTCAGCTTGGGTCGTCGGTGGGAACGATCAGCGCCAACGACGGTTCGACTCTGACGCTCGACGGACTCGACGGCGCTCCGGTGACGGTGCAGACCACGCCCCAGACCCAGATAATCTCGTTGTCCGGTAGCGATCTGGCGTCGCTGACGGTCGGTGCTTTCGTCGTGGTGCAGGGCGAGGCCGTCGAGGACGGAACGATTCGCGCGAACGTCATCATCGAAACGCCCAGTCTGGGTGGCTAGGAGTGGAGCCTGCGGAATGACCCCGTAGGCGGTGCGAGCTGTCGTAGGGACCGTTCACAGGACCCGGCGGTGGTGGGCGGTGAAGGTGTGGATGTCGATTAAGGTGGTTCGCGATGACGGCAATGTGGTTCGGCCTTGCGGCAATTGCACTGATGGGTGCAGTGGCGCTGCTCTACATCGACAGGTCCAAGCGAGATCGGTACGGACGTGTCCGGCAGATGTGGGCCAAGGCGCAGGGGTACGAGTATCGACCGCACGATCGAGAACTGGTCACTCGGTTCTCTCGCGCTGCTCTGTCCAAGCCCGAGTTCGACGTGGCTCTGGGAGTGGTGACCGGTGTTCGGCGCGGTGAGGAGTTCGTTCTCTTCGACGTCGAGGAGACAGGCACCATCGTGGCCGTGCAGCGTTCGGTCGGTTCCGATGTCGACATCGACCTCCGGCCCCGCTCGACGCCGCCGCCGCGCGACGAGGACATGGAACTGCTCGGTTCCATCGGGCCGCGCGTGGTGTTCGCCACCGACGTCGATATCGCTCGCCGTGTCTGCGACCAGCGGATGGCCGCGTTCACCGAGTCCATTCCGGCGAATCTGCAGTTGCTGTGGAGCGAGAAGGACTGGACGCTGGGGTCCCTGCCGCTGAACAGTTCGGGTCGCGATTGGGATGCCGCGATCGACGCGGTCGCACGACTGTCGGGCATGTTGCACGTGCTGCCCCCGGTTCGCGGAAGTGCCGTTTACGGCGCTCGCCCCGGCGATCCCGGCCGCGATCGAAGCGATCCGGGTAGGCCACTGGTCCATGAGCCACATAATCAGCAAGCGGACGTGCCGCACCATCCCCAGCCTCGGGTGGC
This sequence comes from Rhodococcus sp. IEGM 1372, assembly GCF_030056835.1. Lineage (NCBI taxonomy): Bacteria > Bacillati > Actinomycetota > Actinomycetes > Mycobacteriales > Nocardiaceae > Rhodococcus > Rhodococcus sp. IEGM 1372. The sequence continues at coordinate 11,567 of NZ_JASHKS010000053.1, forward strand.
GGAACCCCGAATCCAGGCGGTGCGAAGCCCGGAGCCACGTGTTGCCGAGCCGAGAAGGCCTGCGCCCAAGACACCCGAGCCTCGGATTCGGCCTCCTCGGATAGCCGAGCCCCGTACCCAGGAGCCCCGTACCCCGGAGCCCCGTACCCGAGATCCTCGTACTTCCGAGCCACGTCCGCAGGAACCCGGACGTAGGCCGCGTCCGCCGCGGCCCGACGCGGCCGGTCCGCAGGCTGCGCGTTCGGCGAATCCGTCGCGTCCTGTGCCGCGTCCGCCTGCGTCGCGTCCGATTCCTTTCGACTCGGAGCGCCGACGCAACCAGCCCTGACGAAAGTTCGGGCGTGTTTACAGGCGCAGGTGCGCTTACGCGGCTAAATTCGTACCTCGTGACGGTTTCTTCGGGTGTTGTCGTGGCAGTGGTGGTCCTGGTCGCGGTTGTCGTGGTCGGTTACGTGCTGATCGCGCTGCGTCGACTCGGTCGGTACAGCGAGCAGACGGAGCAGAGTCTGCGACTGGTCGAGGTCGAACTGGATCGGCGTCACGAGCAGTTGGGCCCGTTCCTCGCGGCCGCGGAGGCCACCGGGCTGTCCGGTGATCTGTTGCGTCAGCTCGGCGGTGCACGGTCGTGGTCCAAGGCAGTGCGCGATCGCAGCCTGGGTCTGCAGGCGCAGGCCGCTGCCGAGAATGCGTTGTCCGCCGCGTTCCATGCTGTGCTCGTCGACGCCGATGCGCGTCAGAATGCGTTGGGCAATTGGGCTTTCCAGGGTCCGGCCGGAGAACTGAACGTCACCGAGCGTCGTATCGCAGGCGCGGTTCGCGTGTACAACGACAACGCGTACCGGCTGTCGCAGGCGATCGGCACGTTCCCGTCCTCGCTCGTCGCCAGGTCTCGCTCGATGACCGCACCGGAACCGTTCGTGGAGACCAAGGAACTGCTCGACGAGCAGCAGTCGGCCGAGATCGCTGCCTAGTGGCAGCAACGACCCGAGATCGAGCATCGGAGCCGCCGGGAGCGGTCGCGCGAGTCGGTGGGTAAGTTCGTACCGACCTATCGAAGATCCGTGGTGCGACGAGAGGAATCCGAACATGGCCGAGAGTGCCGCGAATTCGGACCGGCAGGAACTGGCCGATTTGGTGAAAGAGCTTGCCGTCGTGCATGGGAAGGTCACGTTGTCGTCGGGCAAGGAAGCCGACTACTACGTGGATCTGCGTCGCGCGACCCTGCATCACCGGGCAGGTGCGTTGATCGGTTCGCTGATGCGTGATCTGGTTGCCGATTGGGATTTCGTCTCGGTCGGCGGCTTGACGATGGGCGCAGATCCGGTGGCGATGTCGATCATGCACGCCCAGGGACGGCCGATCGATGCATTCGTGGTGCGCAAGGCAGCGAAGGCGCACGGCATGCAGCGTCAGATCGAGGGACCGGACATCGTCGGCAAACGTGTTCTGGTGGTTGAGGATACGACGACTACCGGAAATTCACCGCTCACTGCCGTCAAGGCTCTGCGGGACGCGGGCGCGACGGTCGTCGGAGTGGCCACGGTGGTCGACCGCGCGACCGGGGCGGACGAGGTCATCGCCGCCGAGGGACTCGAGTATCGATCCTTGCTCGGCTTGGCGGACCTCGGCCTGTAATCCCGGTCCCGAAAGGGCTTGTCAGCGAACCAGTTGCGCGACGACGACGAAGTTGTCGTCGGTGGGTTCGCCGCCTTGGACGTCGCAGTTCGCCAGGATCAATCGTCCGGGCACCGAGCGTCGGAGTTCGTTGTCGGCCAACAGCGACCCCTTCGGTAGGGGGCCGACCGATTCGACCGCGTACTCCAGAGTGCCGCTCGCGGTGCGCAACGCGACGGTATCGCCGGGCATCACCACGCGCAGCGCCTTGAACGGCGCGTCGCGCTTCGAATAGTTGTGTCCGGCAACCACTACCGTCTGTTCGGTGGAGGTTCCCGGCATGCCGCTCTCGGCCCACCAGGCAGGTAGCTCGTCGACCGGGTTGAGTACCTGGCCACTGTCGCCGCCGCGGTAGAGCGGATCGGGATGGATGGGGCTGCTCAGATAGGTCGTGCCGTCCGAGGATCGGAGTTCGATGTATTCCGGCTGAGCGGGAGCGACGTCGCTCGCCGGTGCCGCCACAGTGATCTGTGACTGCACCGGCGAGCGATCCGGCGCGGCGACCCCGACTTCGTCACTCGCACAACCTGATACGAGGAGAACGAAGGTCAGGATCGCCGTCCACAACCAGCGGGTACTACGAGGTGGCATCGGTGGAGCTACGGCGACGCAGGTAGAACGCTCCGCCTGCAGCCGCAACGACGACCACGCCGACTCCGGCGAGAATCACCGGGGTGTTCGACGAGCTGTCCGATGCGCCCGACGCCTCGTCGGAGGAGTCGCCGAGAGCGAGATCGACCGGCGGCAGATCGCCGGCAACACTGACGACACCGTTCTCGTCGGTGGTGAAGTAGTCCGCGACCGTGAACGATCCGTCCTCGTTCTTGACGCCGACCAGGGAGACTCCGGTCTTGTCGACGACGACGGTGTTCTCGTCGACCTCGGTGACCGGAACGTCCTCGCGGACGGTGTTTCCGAGATTGATCGTCCACTCGAACTTCGGTCCGCTGGCAGCCAATTCGGCGGCTGCGGCCTTCAGATCGGCTTCGGCCTTGGCCTTCTCGTCGGAGTTGGCCTTGGCTGCGGTCACGTCTGCCTGTGCGGCCGTCAGCGCCGTCGCGGCGTCGGTGGCCTTGGTCTTGGCTGCTGCGGCTGCCTCGGTCTTGAGCTGCAGATCCGCGTCGGCGGCCACAACGGCTGCGTTGGCATCCGTCACTGCCTGTGCGGCGTCGGCTGCAGCCTGCTCGAGGTCTGCGATGTCTGCATCGGACGGGGCGGCGTCGAGGGCGGCCTGGGCTGCGGTAGCCGCGTCGGCCTTGGCTTCGGCGTCGGCCTTGGCAGCATCGGCTGCTGTCCGGGCGTCGGCTGCGGCCTTCTCGGATTCGGTTTCCTCACCTGCTGCGGCCTCGGCTGCAGCTTCGAGGTTCAGAGCGTTCTGCTCGGACATCGCGGCCACGGCAGCGGCCGTCTGCGCTTCGACGTGCAGTGCCAGCGACTTCGCTGCGGTCGCGGCTGCGGCCCTGGTGGCCGCAGCGATCTTGGCGAGGTTGAGGCTCTTGAACGACTCCTGCAGTGCCGCGACGGAATCCTCGACGGCCTTGGTCGACGCATCGGCCTCGACCTTGGCGCTGGCGGCGAGTTCGGCCTTGGCGTTCGCATCGGCGCGAGCTGCCTCGGCTTCTGCGGTGGCCTCGGGATCGCCCGATACCGCTGCGGCCTCGAGTTGGACAGCGAGCTCCTCGGCTGCTGTCGCGTCGGCTTCGGCCTGGTCCGCTGCAGCAGTGGCGGCGTCGGCCTCGGTCTGCAGGGTCTGGGCATCGTTCTTGGCTGCGGTGACCGCAGCACTGGCGGCAGTGCTGGCGACCACGGCGGCCTTGGCCTCCGCGGCGGCCGTCTTGGCCTTGACGTCGGCCTCGGCGGCGGCGACCTCTGCCTTGGTGGCGTCCGTGCTCGCGGTGGCCTCGGCGGCCTTGGCGGTCTCGAGCCGCACCTGGGCGGCGGTGGTGGCTTCCACCGCTGCCTTGCTCTCGGCCTCGGCGTCGGCGATCGCCTGCTTCTCGGCGTCGGACAGCTGCGGGATGATGTCCAGGTTGACTGTCGCGGTGCCGTCGTCGTTGAAGACGACGCCACCGGTCACCTGCGGCAGTGGGCGGATGGCCGACGGGACCTCGGGGGCCGGCACTGCTGCTGCGGCGGCTGCTGCGGCGTCTTCCGGGGTGACGGCCGGAGCAGGCGCTTCGATCTGCCCGTCGACGGTGGCCGATCCGTCGACGGTTGCGCCCTCTTCCGCGGTCGGAGCGCCGGATTCGGTGCCTTCTTCGGTGGCGGGCTGTTCGACGGAGGAGCTTTCGGGTGTCTGCTCCTGCGCACTGGCAATTCCCGGTGCGGCGATGGAGAGGGACAGTGCCATGGCGGCCCCGGCAGCGGCGAGGCGCGCCTTCTTGGACCTGGCGATCGACTTCTGCGACATGGAGATTGTGGCCCTTCGGTCAGTGGCAGCATCGTGCTGCACGCACCCGCCCTCCCACGCGGAACGGGTGTAGTTGGTGAGTCACACGAACAACCGTGTTGACGTGACCGTAAACCAACCGGCCGGTCTCGGGAACCGTTCAGAGCTTTACCTGAGAATTGGTTATGAAAGTGTTACTGATGGGACGTATGTGACGAGAGAGATTCGAGACGTGAAACGGCGGTCGAGATGCGTACATCTCGACCGCCGCGAAAACCCCGTCGGGTGAACGTATTTCAGTCGCCGACCGTCACCGCACGGGCCTCGTCGATGCTGTGAGGTGCGGGTTCGTGATCGTCGACGTGAGCGAGCACCTTCCGGCCGGTTGCCAGCACGACGATGGCGAGAGCAGTGCAGGCGGCACCCACCCAGAACGGGACGTGCATGTTCGACTCGCCCAGTTTGCCGGCCAGGTAGGGAGCCGCGGCCCCGCCGGTGAAGCGAACGAAACTGTAGGCCGCCGATGCCGTCGAGCGCTCGACCGGTGCCGAGATCATCACGGTCTCGGTGATCAGCGTGTTGTTGACGCCGAGGAACAACCCGGCCACGACGGTTCCCACGATGAGGACGGTCTTGTTCTCGGTGAACATCGCCATGACGGCCAGGTCGACGGCGAACAGCAGCAGCGCGAGCATCATCATGTTCAGCGTTCCGAAGGCCCGCTGCAGCTTCGGCGCGATGAACACCGACGCCACGGCCAGGCACAGGCCCCAGCCGAAGAAGATGAAGCCGATGGAGTAGGTGCCCATGTCCAACGGGAAGGGGGTGTAGGCGAGGAGTGTGAAGAATCCGTAGTTGTAGAGCAGCGCGGTGATGCCGACAGTGAGCAGACCGCGGTGACGAAGCGCGCGAAACGGATCGAGGATCGACGTGGTGCGGGCGGGCTTCGGGGTGTCCGGGAGCATGACGATGAGAAGGATGAACGCGACGGCCATCAGTGCGGCCACCCCGAAGAACGGTCCGCGCCAGCTGAACCCGCCGAGAACTCCACCGACGAGAGGGCCGGTCGCGATACCGATACCGAGTGCTGCCTCGTAGAGGATGATCGCGCGAGCGACACCTCCCGATGCGGCACCGACGATGGTCGACAGCGCCGTCGCGATGAACAGTGCGTTGCCCAGCCCCCAGCCTGCGCGGAATCCGATGATCTCGCCGACCGATCCGGACGTGCCTGCCAAGGCTGCGAAGACGACGATGATCGCCAGTCCCACCAGCAGCGTGCGCTTGGGGCCGAAGCGACTCGACACCACTCCGGTGATCAGCATCGCGATGCCGGTGACGAGCATGTAGCTGGTGAACAGCAATGACACCTGCGATGGCGAGGCGTCGAGCTGTTCACCGATGGGCTTGAGGATGGGGTCCACGAGACCGATGCCCATGAAGGCGATGACGCTGGCGAATGCAACTGCCCATACTGCGCGTGGTTGCTTCAGCAGGCTGTCGGTTGAGGTGCTGGTGGTCACGAAAGAGTTCCTCTCGTTTCGTGATCGACGGGCTCGAGGATGCTGCGAAGCTCGCTCAAGCCGTCGGTCAGTTTCTGGATCTGTTCTGGGTCGCGGTCGGACAGGTACGGCAGAAGTCCGTCGACGAGGTGGCGTCGACCTTCGGCGAGCCATCGGTGGCCGGCCTCGGTCATCTCGATGAGAACGGCACGCGAATCGTCGGGGTCGGGTCGCCTGGTGACGAGATCGGCGTTGCTCAACTTGGCGAGCAGCGCCGTTGCCGAGGGTTGGGAACAGCGGTCCAGCTCTGCGAAGGTGCTGATGCGCAGGGGCTGGTACTCCTCGAGCAACGACAGGGCCCGCATCCACGCCCTCGGCCATTCGTCGCTGCCGAACCGTGCGGCCAATCGGACGAAGCGCGACGAGCTGGTGACCAGCTGCGAGAGGAGATCTCGGATGTCTTCGTCGGAGTGACTCACCGATTTATTGTTACATACACTAACTATCTATCGCAAAATGCGCTCGATTCCAGGGCGATGGACGAGTTCGAATCAGTGTTGCCGCAGCAGATCGGCGATCTCGCGGTCCCACTCGGCGTCCCGTCGGCCGTCGTAGCGGAAGCGCATCAAGTGATAGGCACCGATGAGAACCGATGCCACGAGCACCCAGCTGCCGATGGTGTTGAAAATGGATGCGGCGACGACATCCGACGAGGTCAGGGGGCGCATACTCAGATCGCCGCTGTTGTCGACCCAGATCTGCGTGGTGGTCCCGGCAGGCGATCCGGTGTCGACGCTGACGCGTCCGGTGTGCTCGACGCCTCGGTAGACCCAGCGTGAGTCGACGGCAGTTGCGGCTGCGCCGGATGCGCCGAGCTCGGTGGATACGGCGGGCACGGATTCCGCAACGGCCGTCGTGGTCGCGGTGACCTGGTGAATCGAATTCTTCTGGTCTTCGAGTCGCTGCTGTTGGTCGGAGTGGGCGGTGGCACCGATCCACAGCGACACCGGAACCATGAGTATCAGCAGTGCGGTCACCCAGCGCTTGATGCGCGCCTGACGAACGTCGCAGTCGCGGAGCAAAGGGTTGGGATTGCCGGCGAAGGCGGATCGTCCCGAACTGTCCTGCCCGGTGAGTTTGCGGCGCATGATGGTCCCCACTACCTCGATATGATCCGACCGACCTCTCCACGATGGCGACGCGACCTGCGAGTATCAAGCGATAGGGGTCAGCGTCACATGTGACTTGCGCTGTGACGAGATTGTCGGTGGAGGTCTGCGATGGTTGTCGGTCGGGTTCGGCGGGCTCGTGCAGCCGCGCTGGTGGCGGGTGCGGTGACCGTGGTCGGTGCGGCGGCGGGGTCGATGCCCGTGCAGCGTGTGGCCAAGCCTCTGATCGTCCCGGCGCTGGCGAGCGGGCTCGATCCGGCGCGAGATCGGGTGCTCCTGGCGGGTCTTGCGGCGGCCACGGTCGGCGATGTTCTGTTGATCGACCCCGACGACGACTCCGCTCTGGAATGGGGCGCGCGTGCGTTCGCGGTGATGCAGGGCAGTTATACGTATCTGCTGCTCCGTCGGGGTGCGCGTCCGACGCTGCTCGACGCCGCTCCGCGATACGCCGGATGGGCAGTCGCATCGACGCTTCTGGCCAGGCGGCAGCCCGCGGTGGCGTCGACCCTGGCCGGCTACGGTGCGGTGCTCGCGACCACGTCGACCCTGTCTGCGCGTTCGGTCTCGCGCGGCGGCGATCGCAGGCTGATCATCGGCGGTGTTCTGTTCACCGTCTCCGACGCGCTGATCGTGTTCAGACGGCTCTTTCTGACCGAGGACCGTCGGCGGCGCGCCGCGGAAGCGGTCATCCTCTCGACCTATGTGGCGGCGCAGGTCCTACTCGTCGAGGCCCTGGCTTCGAGGTAGAAGCAGTACCCGCTCGCGGTGGGCAGGGTCGACGCGAACGGCGATGACGGTGCCCGGCTCGAATCGTGAGCTGTCCGAACGTGGAATGTCGTAGACGATCTTGCCGAAGTAGCTGCCCGAGCCCGGCACGGTGAATTCGAGATCCAACTCGGCGGTGTCGTCGTCGATCCGGCGGATGGCATCGACCGTCGCCCACCCCTCCACGCCGTGTTCGATCAGTTCCTTCTGCTCACGTGTGGGGCGTCCGGCGATCAGCATGGCCAGTCCGAGAGCTGCGCCGAATCCGGCGACCAGGGCTGCCAACTGATACGGAAGCGTTCCCGGTGGGGTGCGGTCCCTCAACCAACCGATCCAGATCGCCAGCACAAGGGCGTAGCCGATCGTCACGACGACGACGGATCGCACGATTCTCGCGTTGTTCACTTCGGTGCTCCTACGCCGCCGAAAGCGGCCGTTGGATATTCGACGATAGGGGGTTACCGGTAAGTAGGGTTACATGTACGGTGATCGATGTGACTCGACCAACTGTCTTCATCTCAGGCGCAGCTGCCGGTATCGGCCGCGCGACGGCCCTCAAGTTCGCCGCCAGTGGCTACCTCGTCGGTGCCTACGACATCGACGAGACCGGCTTGGCATCGCTCGGCAAGGAAGCTGCCTCGCTCAGCGGCCGTGTGGTCACCGGCATCTTGGATGTAACCAACTCCGACCAGTGGGAAACCCGGTTGAAGGAGTTCGTCTCCGAGGGCGACGGTCGACTCGACATTCTGATCAACAACGCCGGAATCCTCGCCGCGGGCGCTTTCGAGGACATGCCGCTTTCGGTGCACCGCCGTCAGATCGACATCAACGTCAACGGGGTCGTCTACGGCACCCTCGCGGCTTTCCCGTACCTCAAGGACACGGCAGGCGCGCAGGTCGTCAACCTGTGCTCGGCGTCGGCCATCTACGGTCAGCCCGAGTTGGTGACGTACGGCGCAACCAAGTTCGCGGTACGCGGCATCACCGAGGCGTTGGATCTCGAGTGGAGCAAGTACGACATCTCCGTCAAGGCCATGTGGCCGCTGTTCGTCCAGACTGCGATGACCCAGGGCGTGTCGACGGGCACCACGAGTTCGTTGGGTGTCCGGCTCACCGTCAAAGACGTGTCCGACGCGATCTTCGACGCGACCCGGCCGGTGAAGCGTCGGCTGCACAAGGTGCATTTCCCGGTCGGCTTGCCGTCCAAGGCGCTCTCGCTCGGCTCGCGCTTCTCGCCCGCATGGCTCACTCGCGAGGTCAACCGGCGCCTGAGCCACACCTAGAAACTCGTCGCCGAACGATGCCGGCCCTGACGCCGGTATCGTCGGTCTTTCGAGCAATCGGTGTCGAAAGGTGGGTCGGGGTTTCTTCATGCTGAGTACGTGGGGTTCGAGCAGGTTGCGTTCGAGCAGGGCAAGGCGAATGGGTCGGTTTCGAGCCTTGTCGGTGGGAATCGGGGCCGCGGCGCTACTACTCGCCGGTTGCAGCAGTGAGTCCGCTGCCCAGCCGCCGCAGCCGTCGACCACCACTCTCGCGCCGACGACGACCACGGCAACCACCACTCCTGCGCCGGTGACGACGACGGAAGAAGCGCTCCCGCCGCCCCCGCCTCCGGTCGAGCCGCCGCCCACCGCAGAACCGCAGACGACGTACGCCGCCATCGGCGGCACCTTCTACTTCAGTTCCCCCGACGGTCTGTTCCAGTGCGGAATCGTGCCGCTGTCGAACCGCACCGAGGCCGGGTGTCAGGGCACCACCACTCCGGTGCCGCCGCGGCCGGAGGATTGCATGATCAACTGGGGCAACGGTATTCGAGTCACCAATCAAGGGCCGGCGGCCTTCATGTGCTCCGGCGGCGTGGTCTACACCTCGGGTGGGGAAACGATCGATCCGCCGCTCGCGGTCGGGGCGACCATCGCCGAGAACGGATTCACCTGCACGTCCGCCGAGAACGGCATCTCGTGCGTCGACGATGCGACCGGACACGGATTCCGCATCGCACCGGACAGCAACGAAATCTATTGAGCAGCGACAGCACTTCTCCGTCGGACAATGCCGGTCCCACCGAGTGGGGCGAGAACCCCAACGGTGTCGGACCGTGGTCCGACACCCACGTCGAACCACCACCCGACGACCCGCGGTTGGACCCGGAACTGCTCGCAGGCGGTGACCGCCGCAACGTCGTCGACGCCTACCGCTACTGGCGGCGCGAGGCCATCGTCGCCGATATCGACACCCGACGGCATTCGCTGCACGTCGCCATCGAGAACTTCACCAACGACGCCAACATCGGGACGGTGGTGCGCACCGCGAACGCCTTCGCCGCCCAGGCGGTGCACATCGTCGGGCGACGTCGGTGGAACCGCCGCGGTGCCATGGTCACCGACCGCTACCAGCACATCCACCACCACGACACGGTGGAAGCGCTGATGGAATTCGCCGCGGAGCAGGGCCTCGTCGTCGTGGCCGTCGACAACACCCCGGGGTCGGTACCGATCGAGACGGCGGAGTTGCCGCGCGACTGCCTGCTGCTCTTCGGACAAGAGGGACCGGGCGTCACCGACAGTGCCCGCGCATCGGCGTCGATGACCGTATCGATCGCCCAGTTCGGTTCCACCCGCAGTATCAATGCCGGGGTTGCCGCGGGAATTGCCATGCACTCGTGGATTCGGCGGCATGCCGACATCGAGACTGCGTGGTGACACCACCACGGGTTCCGGAACGGTTTCGGGGGCAGTTTCCGGGGCGGGATGTAACGAATCTGCAACGGTAGTGGCAGGATTGCAGGTATGCAGGAGTTGTGGTCGCAGCGTGCGGACGCCGCGGAGGGGGCCGTCGTCGCGCGGCACATGCGTCGGCTCTGGGGGCTACCGGGCACGACGTTGGGAGTCGTCGCCTGGCCACCGGTCCGGAAGGAACGGATGTTCCTGCGCTGGCACTACTGGTGGCAGGCCCACCTGCTCGACTGCGCGGTCGACGCCGCAGATCGCGACCTCACCCCCAAGCGCCGTCGGCGACTGAACAAGATCACCCGAGCGCACCGAACCCGCAACGTCAGCGGGTGGACCAACAACTACTACGACGACATGGCGTGGCTCGGGTTGGCGCTCGAACGGGCGCAGCGGAAGCACTTCGTCGGCAATCGCGGTGGCATCCAGCAGATCGAGATGGAATTGTTCGACGCCTGGGCTCCGGCCGAGGGCGGCGGCATTCCGTGGCGCAAGAAGTCCGACTTCTACAACGCACCCGCCAACGGTCCGGCCGCGATCCTGTTGGCGCGCACCGGTCGGCTGTGGCGTGCCCAGGAGATGGCCGACTGGATGGACCGCACCCTCAGGGACGAGCGCACGGGGCTGATTCTCGACGGAATGCATTCCACTCGCGCACTCGTCGACGCCGGCAAGCCCGGTGAGATGGAACGCGCTGTCTACAGCTACTGCCAGGGCGTCACGTTGGGCCTCGAGACCGAACTCGCAGTTCGGCTCGGCGAACCCAGGCACGCGCAGCGAGTCCACGCTCTGGTCGACGCAGTCGACAACCACCTGACCCGCAACCTCGTCATCACCGGCGGCGGTGGGGGAGACGGCGGCCTGTTCAACCCGATTCTCGCGCGGTACCTGGCGATGGTCGCGGTGAAGCTGCCCGGGGACTCCGACGCCGACGACCGAGCTCGCGAACTCGCAGCTGCGATCGTGCTGAACTCGGCCGAAGCAGCGTGGGAGAACCGCCTCGAAGTGGAAGACAACCCGCTGTTCGGAGCCGACTGGACCCGCGAAGCCCGATTCCCGGGGCAAGGTCTGCACATCGCCAGCTTCACCGAAGGAACGGTCCGACCGTCCGACGTACCCGAGCGAGACCTCTCGGTCCAACTGGGCGGATGGATGCTCATGGAAGCCGCATACCGCGTCGCAGCTGCAGGTTTCTGAGTCGTTCCGCAGGCTCCACTCCTGCCAGGTTTCTAGGGCCGCTACTCCACTACTTCTTCGACCTCGATGGTCTCTTCGGGGCGTGCCATTTCCTTGCGGTACTGCCAGATGCCGAGTCCGGTTCCGACGACCAGCAGCACGACCATGCCGATGAGGACGGCGGGCATCAGCCACGGGATGCCGTCGATGAACGAGCCGAAGTAGAACCCGATCAGCAACAGCACCGGAGCCCAGATGATGGCGCCGAGCGTGCTGGCGATCGTGTACTTGCGGTGATCCATCTTCGCGGCACCGGCGACGAGTGGGCACAGGGTGCGCACCCAGGGGATCCATCGCGCGACCAGCACCGCCCAGAATCCGTGCTTTTCCAGCAGGAGATTGACCTTGTGCAGGTTCTTGGTGTTGAGGTATTTGCCGTTCTTGCGAGCCACCAGCGTCGAGCCCGTGCGGTGACCGATCGAGTACCCCACCTGATTGCCGGCGATGGCGGCGACCATCGCACCGAGCGACAGCGCCCAGATGTGACCGGTGCCCGACGCGTGGGTCGCCATCACGATTCCTGCCGTGATCAGCATCGAATCTCCTGGCAGGAACAATCCGATGATCACCGCGCATTCGATGAACACGAAAGTCATGACGATGATCCACACGACGAGGGGGCCTGCTGTCTCCAGCGGACCGAAACTGCCGACGGCCTGAACGGAGACGGTCGGCAGCGCAGTGGTAATCGACGACATGGACTCGATCACTTTCGGAAGATCTCGATCAGGACTTGGTGTCCGGGGCGTCTGCCTCGATCATGTCGGTGGCCTCCCCGAGCGGAGTCTTGCGGGCCTTGATCATGCGCTTGCCGACCTCGATGACGATGGGCAGTACCGAGACGGCGACGATGAGCAGGAAGATGATGTCGACGTGGTCGCGGATGAACGCGATCTGCCCGAGCAGGTAACCGAGGGTGGTCACACCCGCGCCCCAGAGCACGCCGCCGACGACGTTGTAGGTGAGAAACAGTGAGTACTTCATGTGCGACGCACCGGCGACGACCGGTGCGAACGTACGCACGATCGGCACGAAGCGCGCCAGGATGATGGTGATCGGACCGTGCTTCTCGAAGAAAATGTGCGATTCGTCGATGTACTTCTTCTTGAAGAAGCGCGAATCGTTGCTCTTGAAGAGGGCTGCGCCGCCCTTCGTGCCGATCAGATAGCCGACCTGATCGCCGAGGATTGCCGCAATCGGAATCAGGATCACGAGAGTCCAGATGGACGCGAACGGCTCGATCTCGGTGGACTTCGACGCTGCGATCAAGCCGGCCGTGAAGAGGAGCGAATCGCCTGGGAGCAGCGGAAATAGTAGCCCGGACTCGATGAACACGACCAGCAGCAGCCCGATCAGCACCCAGTGACCGAAGGAGTTGAGCAGGTTCACGGGGTCGAGAAATCCAGGTAACAACGCCAGATTGGTCGTCACCGATTCCGAGGCAGCTAGAAGACTCACCGCGCCCACACTACCGGCCTGAACCGGGAAGTCCCTCCGTAGTTGGTGTCGCCCGGCTGTGAACACGCTGCCCTGTTCGATCTCCCGCGTAATGACGTCAGCGATGCGGGTACGCACGACACCGGGCTCGGAGGTTGCCATACTGCACAGGACACAACCGAACTTTTCAATGGAGGAATGACGCCGTGCCTATCGCAACTCCCGAGGTCTACGCCGAGATGCTGGGCCGGGCGAAGGAACACAAGTTCGCCTTTCCGGCAATCAACTGTGTGGGTTCCGAGTCCATCAACGCCGCCATCAAGGGCTTCGCCGACGCGGGTAGCGACGGCATCATCCAGTTCTCGACCGGTGGAGCCGAGTTCGGCTCGGGACTGGGCATCAAGGACATGGTCGTCGGCGCTGTGGCGCTCGCCGAGTTCGCGCACGTGATCGCCGCCAAGTACGACGTCACCATCGCTCTGCACACCGACCACTGCCCCAAGGACAAGCTGGACACCTACGTTCGGCCGCTCATCGCGATCTCGCAGGAGCGCGTCGACGCAGGCAAGAACCCGCTGTTCCAGTCGCACATGTGGGACGGCTCGGCCATCCCGATCGACGAGAACCTCGAGATCGCCAAGGACCTGCTGGCCCGCGCGGCGGCAGCGAACATCATTCTCGAGGTCGAGATCGGTGTCGTCGGCGGCGAGGAAGACGGCGTCGAGGCGGAGATCAACGACAAGCTCTACACCTCCAACGAGGACTTCCTCAAGACCGTCGAGGCCCTCGGCGCAGGCGACGCAGGCTCGCGCTACCTGCTGGCGGCGACGTTCGGCAACGTGCACGGCGTCTACAAGCCGGGCAACGTCAAGCTCAAGCCGTCGGTGCTGGCGGACGGCCAGAAGGTCGCGTCGGAGAAGCTGGGCCTGGCATCGGGCTCCAAGCCGTTCGACTTCGTCTTCCACGGTGGATCGGGATCGGCGAAGAGCGAGATCGAAGAGGCTCTCGAGTACGGCGTGGTGAAGATGAACGTCGACACCGACACCCAGTACGCGTTCAGCCGTCCCATCGCCGGACACTTCTTCTCCAACTACGACGGCGTTCTGAAGGTCGACGGCGAGGTCGGCAACAAGAAGGCCTACGACCCGCGCAGCTACCTCAAGAAGGCAGAGGCCGGCATGACCGCCCGCGTCGTCGAGGCCTGCAACGACCTCAAGTCCGCCGGACGCAGCGTATCCGCAGGCTGAGCGGGCAAACCCGCATGTGCGCGGAAACTCGTAGCAGGCTACGTGTTGAGTCCGGGGACATATGAGACACGAGATGTCCAGGGACATGT
>NZ_JASHKS010000054.1:0-23355 GCF_030056835.1 Rhodococcus sp. IEGM 1372
CCCGGTAGTCGGAACTGAATTACTCAGTCCAACTTCCGGGGAGCGGTGCAATGCAGTGGTCCATTCACCCAACCTCGGTGGATCAATGTGGCTTTCAGTCGATCAGAGTGCAAGGAAGTCGCATTGATTCATCCCGGGGGAGGGCACTTTCGGCACCGGTCGGCCGGCGACCTGGGGCGATGTCGACGTAACGCGTTGTTCACCGACACGCCAGACTTCCAGCGAGCCGATACCGGATTTCGGCGGTACCGTCGGCAGTAACAGGCAGCGGGGAAGCTACCTGTGCGGGAGGTTCTGATACGTGACTGAGCTAGTGAGCGCGAGAGGGCCGGTACCCGGTCCTCGTGTCACCTGACACATCGGACCCGACCGGCCGAGCGACAGAGTCTGCGCGGTGCCGCGCAGACGTAGGAGCCCCACGTGACCACTTCACGCTCCGTTTCCGCCCCTCTTCGGACATTCGTGCTCGACACCTCGGTCCTGCTGTCGGACCCTTGGGCAGTCATCCGATTCGCCGAGCACAATGTGGTACTCCCGCTGATCGTCATCAGCGAGTTGGAGGGCAAACGCCACCATCACGAATTGGGATGGTTCGCGCGGGAATCCTTGCGCATGCTCGACGACCTGCGCATCGAATTCGGCCGACTCGACCAGCCGGTCCCCATCGGAACCTCCGGTGGCACACTGCAAGTCGAGCTCAATCACACCGATCCTTCGGTTCTTCCCGTCGGATTCCGCACCGACTCCAACGATTCTCGTATCCTCGCCTGCGCCCTGAATCTGGCGGCCGAGGGCAAGGACGTGGTGTTGGTCAGCAAAGACATTCCGTTGCGCGTCAAGGCCGGTGCTGTCGGTCTCCCCGCCGACGAATACCACGCTCACGACGTCGTTCCCTCCGGTTGGACCGGCATGACCGAGCTCGACGTACCGTCCGACGCGGTCGACACGCTGTTCAACGACGGTGTCATCGACCTGGCGGAGGCGCGAGACCTGCCGTGCCACACGGGAGTTCGACTGCTTGCCGGACGGCAGAGTGCGCTGGGGCGCGTCACGCCGGACAAGCAGATCCAACTCGTTCGCGGTGAGCGTGAGGCGTTCGGCCTGCACGGCCGTTCGGCGGAACAGCGCGTGGCGCTGGATCTTCTGCTCGACGAGAGCATCGGCATCGTCTCGCTCGGCGGAAAGGCAGGCACCGGTAAGTCCGCTCTGGCGCTGACCGCCGGACTCGAGGCCGTTCTCGAACGTCGCTCGCATCGGAAAGTCGTTGTCTTCCGGCCTCTCTACGCCGTCGGCGGCCAGGAGCTCGGCTACCTCCCCGGTAGCGAGAGCGAGAAGATGGGCCCCTGGGGTCAGGCGGTATTCGACACTCTCGAAGGGCTCGCGAGCCCGGAAGTGATGGAGGAGGTCATCGCCCGCGGAATGCTGGAAGTGTTGCCGCTGACGCACATTCGTGGTCGATCGCTGCACGATTCCTTCGTGATCGTCGACGAGGCGCAGTCACTCGAGCGCAACGTGCTGCTGACGGTTCTGTCGCGGCTGGGCTCGGGCTCACGCGTCGTACTCACCCACGACGTCGCTCAGCGAGACAACCTCCGCGTCGGACGTCACGACGGCGTTGCCGCAGTGATCGAAAAGCTCAAGGGACACCCACTTTTCGCGCACATCACCCTCACCCGCAGCGAGCGTTCACCGATCGCTGCACTGGTGACGGAAATGCTCGAAGAGTTCGGCCCGTCGGGCGCATAAGCGCTGCGCGCACGTGAGCGGAACCTCGTAGCCCACTACGAGGTTCCGCTCACCTGTGTCACCGGCCCACGAAAACCCGGAACACGCCTCGCGCAACGCCTTTCAGGAAGTCGACGGTGTCGAAGTAGTCCCGCCACACGGCTATTCTGCCGTCGCGCAGCTCGAAGGTTCCGCACACCCAGAACTCGATTCGGAGTCGCCGCCAGATCAGAACATCGGTGCGCTCGGTGAGCACGACATTCGCGTCGGCGGCGATGTTGTGCACGATCACGTCGAAGCCGAACGCAGGTCTGGCCAGCATCGCCATGAACCGGCCGACGTTCGCGCGGCCGCGCACCTTGGGCAACCCGACGTTGTGCCACACGATCTTCTCGTCGAGGAGCGACATCGCGCGATCGGTGTCTCGACTTCGCAACGCGTCGAACAGATCCAGCACGGTCGCGGTTGCCTGCTGTGTCTCGGTCATTTCGTGAACCGCCCCAATCCATCGCCGTCGAAGAACTCGAGCGTCAGCGTATTCGCGTCGAACGTCGCCTGGGAAATGGTTCCGTCGGGCGCATTCTCGCCGGTCGGCTCGAACGTGAACGTGTCACCGTCCCAGGGCGACAACTCGTACGACGTCGAGTTCGGTCCGAGGGACAACACCAACTCACCGTTGACCTCCGCCACCGTCGCCGGCCCCCAGTAGCTGTTCTGATACACCCCGGTGTACGACGCGAGAGGTTGTGGCGCAGTGGGATTCGCGGGAGCAGTCTTGCCTGCGAGCTCGCCTTCTGGTTCGCTCATGCCGGCGAAGGCATTCTTGTACAGCGTTCGCCAGTCCTCACGCACCTCACCGAACTGAACGAGGTCGGCGAACTCGGCAGTGACCGTTTCGGCGATGCCGAGGGGTGCGGCATTGGTCAGTACGACGATGGCGACGTCGAGCGAAGGAATCCAGACGAAGTTGGTGCCCGCCCCCAGTGCGAACGCTCCCGAATGACTCACCGTCGTGCGGCCGGCCGCACTGGTGGAGACGTTGAACCCGAAGCCGTAGTAGCCGGCGCGTGAGTCCGGTGTCGTCGACGGGCTAGAGACGATCTGCGCGCTGACGGCGGGCAGGAGGGCGTCGGGATCGACGATCTCTCGTCCGTCGTGGGTGCCGTCGGCCACCAGCATCGTCAGCCACTTCGCGAGATCGTTCACCGAGGAGCTGACGCCACCGGCCGGGGTCTGTGCATCGGGTTCCCGCTGATACTTCGCCTGATACTCACCGTCGATGAGAACGTGAGGTACGGCCCGGTCGGCCCGCGCGATGTAGTCCGCGAACGACGAGCTGGTCGAGGTCATGCCGAGCGGGCCGTAGATCGTGTCCTGGCTGAGGGTGTCCCAGTCCTTGCCCGACGCCGCAGCGACGGCCTCGGCCGCGGCCGTGATTCCGAAGTTGGTGTAGTGGTAGGTGGACCGGAACGGGTCGAGGGGCACCTCTCTGAGGCGTTCGAGAACCTGGCGCCGGTCGTAGCCGAGGTCCTCGAGCAGATCACCGGCATGCTCGGGAAGCCCGCTTCGGTGGGCGTAGAAGTCGCCGACCGTGATGTTCTCCGTCACCCAGGGATCGTCGAGCGCGAACCACGGCAACTGCGAGACCACCGGTGTCAACCAGTCGACCACGCCCGCTCCCACCTGGGACGCGATGACCGTCGCACCGACCGATTTGGACAACGAGGCCAACTGGAACACCGAGTCACCGTCGATCGGGTCGTCCTCACCCACCTCGCGAACGCCGAAGCCCGTCGAGTAGACGACGTCCGAGCCGTGCACGACGGCAATGGCCATACCGGGAATGTTCGACGACGCCATCAGCTCCTCGGCGATGCCGTCGAGCTTGCCGACCGCCTCGTCGACGCGGCCGGTCGGAACATCGACGCCTGCGACCTGACCGGGGGAGAGGTCGCTGGGCGGCGCGGGCTCCGATGTCGGCGGACTCTCGGCGGTGGGTGCGTCGTTCGAGCACCCGACCAGCACGACCATCGAGCATACGACAGCAAGACACAGAAAATTTCGCCCCGACCGCATCATGAGGAGTCCTCACTTCGATGACTGGATGCACCTGAGAATAGACCCGCAACGACCTGGCGTTAGGAGAATTCACAATGGTCAGGGGCACGGCGTCGGGCGCTCGGGCGTAGGCGCTACGGTTACCGCATGTCTACGAACCTGTCCGACGGTGATCTGCTGGTCCGTTTGGAGCCCGCGGTCGAAGAGAATCTACGACGCCACATCGAGGCTGCCAACGACTGGCATCCCCACGATCTCGCGCCGTTCGACGAGGGCAAGAACTTCGCGTTCCTCGGCGGCGAGGACTGGACGCCGGAGCAGTCGCACCTCAGTGATGTCGAAATCCTGTCCGCAACGGTCGGCGTGTTGGTGGCGGACAACCTGCCCGCGTACCACCGCGAATTGGCCCACGCGCTCACCGGCCTCGGAGCCTGGTGGAAGTGGACCGGCCGATGGACGTCGGAGGAGAACCGGCAGTCCATCGTGCTGCGCAACTTCCTGGTGCTCACGCGCGCGGTCGACCCGGTGGCCCTCGAGCGCGTTCGGATGGAGCACATGACACTCGGATTCGACGCGCCCAGCCAGGGTCTGCTCGATATCCTCGCGCACTTCGCCATCGAGGAAGCCGCAGCGTCACTGCGCAACCGCAACACCATCGCCCTCGGCAAGGACCCGGTGCTGGCCACCATCCTCGGCAAGATCGCCGACGACGACGCCCTGCAGTCGACGTTCTACGCCAACATGATCGACGAGGCCTTCGCCGTGGTGCCCGACCAGGCCGCCCGCGCCATCGCAGACCGCATCAACGGATTCAAGATCCCCGAGGTCGACCTCCCCGACCGCGGCAGCAGCACCGCTGCCCTCGCCGAAGCCGGAATCTACGACGCCGATCAGGAACGCGACAAGGTGTTCAAGCCACTGCTCGCGGGCTGGAAGATTTTCGACCGCACCGATCTGGGCGAGGACGGACTGAAGGCACGCGAGGAACTCGCACACCTCGCCTGAGGTTCGGCTCCTTTCGAACGAACCCGCCCCCGGTTGGGATCAATGCGACTTTGTTGCAGTCCGAGTGACTGAAACCCACATTGATCCCACCGGGGGCGGGCTGCTTCAAGCGTCCGACGGGGCGAACGGGAAAGCTAGTCCTTGACCTTCGCCATGGCGAGGACGTCGAGGCGCTTGTCCAGTTCTGCTTCGCTGAGCTTGTCGCCGATCAGTCCGCGGTCGATGACCGTCTGACGGATCGTCTTCTTCTCCTTGAGTGCCTGCTTTGCGACGGCGGCAGCTTCCTCGTAGCCGATCGCGGAGTTCAGCGGCGTCACGATGGACGGCGAGGACTCGGCGAGGGTCTTGAGGTGCTCGACGTTGGCTTCGAGGCCGACGACACACTTGTCGGCGAACAGGACCGAGACGTTGGCGAGCAGCTTGAACGACTCGAGCACGTTGCGCGCCATCATCGGGATGTACACGTTGAGCTCGAATGCGCCCGACGCGCCGCCGAATGCGACTGCGGCGTCGTTGCCGATGACCTGAGCCGCGACCTGCGTAACAGCCTCGGGCAGAACGGGATTGACCTTGCCGGGCATGATGGAGCTACCGGGCTGCAGGTCGGGGAGGGTGATCTCGCCGAGTCCGGTGAGCGGTCCCGATCCCATCCAGCGAATGTCGTTGGCAATCTTGGTCAGTGAGACCGCGATGGTGCGCAGTGCGCCCGATGCCTCGACGAGTCCGTCGCGTGCAGCCTGTGCCTCGAACGAATCCTTGGCGGCGGTGAGTGCGTCGATTCCGGTCGACGCAACCAGTGCGGCAACGACTTTCGGGCCGAAGCCGTCGGGTGCGTTGAGGCCGGTGCCGACGGCGGTGCCGCCGATGGGCAGTTCACCGAGGCGCGGCAGGGTGGCCTCGACGCGTTCGATGCCTGCTTCGATCTGACGGGCGTAGCCGCCGAATTCCTGACCGAGGGTGACCGGAACGGCGTCCATGAGGTGGGTGCGGCCGGACTTCACGACGTGCTTCCACTCGGTGGCCTTGACCACGAGAGCCTCGTGGAGGTGGCGCAGTGCGGGCACGAGAGACGTCACGGCGGCCTCGGTGGCGGCGACGTGAGTGGCCGTCGGGAACGTGTCGTTGGAGGACTGCGACATGTTCACGTGGTCGTTGGGGTGTACTTCGACGCCGGCCGCCTTCGCGATCGACGCGATGACCTCGTTGGCGTTCATGTTCGAGCTGGTGCCCGAGCCGGTCTGGAAGACGTCGATCGGGAACTGGTCGTCGTGCTTGCCGTCGGCGATCTCGGTGGCAGCGGCGATGATCGCGTCGGCCAGTGTGCCGTCTAGCAGACCGAGGTCCTTGTTGACCTGCGCGCAGGCTGCCTTGAGCAGGCCCATCGCGCGAATCTGAGTGCGTTCGAGCGGACGGCCGGAGATGGGGAAGTTCTCCACCGCACGCTGCGTCTGGGCACGCCAGAGCGCATCGATGGGAACGCGAACCTCTCCCATGGTGTCGTGCTCGATCCGGAACTGCTGTTCGTTCTCTGTCATTGACCTCTTGCCTCGGTAGGGGAGCGGAAACTTCGTCGAGCGGACGGTCAGAAGGACGGGATGGCGCCGGAGGTGTCGCCGTCGAAGTCGATGGTCGAGTACTCCTTGAGCTTGTTGAGCTGGTGGTACGCGTCGATCATGCGGACGGTGCCGGACTTCGAGCGCATCACGATGGACTGCGTGTGCGCGCCGCCGCCCGAGTATCGGACGCCCTGGAGCAGGTCGCCGTCGGTGACGCCGGTGGCGGTGAAGAAGACGTTCTCGCCCGAGACCAGGTCTTCGGTGGACAGGACGCGATCGAGATCGTGTCCGGCGTCGATCGCCTTCTGGCGTTCGTCGTCGTCGGTCGGAGCCAGCATGCCCTGGTGCGCGCCACCCATGCAGCGCATGGCGGCCGCGGCGATGATGCCCTCGGGAGTTCCGCCGGTGCCCATGAGGATGTCGATGGGGGAGGTGGGACGGGCGGCGGCGATGGCACCGGCGACGTCGCCGTCGGAGATCAGTCGAATGCGAGCGCCGGTGTCGCGCACCTGCTGGATCAGCTCGGCGTGCCGGGGGCGGTCGAGGATGCACACCGTGACGTCGGAGGTGGATCCCTTCTTGATCTTGGCGACGCGGGCGATGTTCTCCGCGACCGGTGCGGTGATGTCGATGACGTCGGCGAAGTCGGGTCCGACGGCGATCTTCTTCATGTAGAAGACGGCGGACGGATCGAACATCGCGCCGCGCTCGGCGACGGCGAGAACCGAGATGGCGTTGGGCATGCCCTTGGCCATCAACGTGGTGCCGTCGACGGGGTCGACGGCGAAGTCGACCTCGGGGCCGTTGCCGTTGCCGACCTGTTCGCCGTTGTAGAGCATCGGCGCTTCGTCCTTCTCGCCCTCGCCGATGACGACGACGCCGCGCATCGAGACCGAGCTGACCAACTGACGCATGGCGTCGACTGCTGCTCCGTCGCCACCTTCCTTGTCGCCGCGACCGACCCAGCGACCCGAGGCGAGCGCACCGGCCTCGGTGACGCGTACGAGTTCGAGTGCGAGGTTGCGATCTGGCGCCATGGCGCGAGTGGACTCGGTGCTGGCCGTCATCGGTTTGTAGCCTCCTGGTTGGTGGGGTGTTACCCAGGCGCGATTATCTCACTTCTGTGATGCCTGCCGTGGGGTCGGGTGGTCTGTGAGGCACGCGCCGACCGAGCACTGCTGCGCAGAGGGGATACTGGTGGGGTGGCGAACAGCAAACCTCGGATTCTCAACAACAGTCGCGACATGGTGTGGTCGCTCATTCCGCTGGTCATCGCGTGTTTGTTGATTGCGGGCATCGCCAGTCAGTGCTCGCTGAGCCCCGGCGGGCCCCAGCAGGGGCCCATCCCCAACTTCGACGTGGACACCGCGTTGCAGTACGACGCGTCGGAAATCGGCTTTCCGGTGCGTAATCCGGCTGTTCCTGAGGATTGGACGCCCAACTCGGGCAGTCGTCCGACGATCTCCGGTGACAACGGCGGACCGGTGTCGACTGTCGGGTACATCACCGGATCGGGTGCGTATCTGCAGCTGACCCAGACCAGCGCCGTCGAGGAAGTGTTGGTTCCCTTCGTGGCCGGCGACGAGACGGTGTACGCGTCGGGCTCGCAGAACGTGTCGGGTCGAGATTGGGTCGTCTACGGCGAGGAAGGTTCGCGGAAGTACTGGGTCTCGGACTTCGGCGATGTGCGAATCCTGCTGGGCGGTACCGCGAACGACGCAGACTTCACCACGCTCGCCGAGGCCCTAGAGGTCGCCGAACCGCTGGAGCCCTAGCTGTCCTTCTCGGTGCTCGCGAGCGCGGTCTCGATCCGCTTGCGGGCTCCGGCGAGCTGCTCCTCACAGCGGGTGGCCAGCTGCTCTCCGCGCTCCCACAGGGCCAGGGAGGCGTCGAGATCGAGCCCGCCCTGCTCGAGGATCTTCACCACGCCCACCAGTTCGTCCCTGGCCTCTTCGTAGCCCAGTTCCGATACCGGCTTTTCTTCGTTCTCGCTCATACGTACTCCTTCTGTCATTTGACTCGCCCCATGACTGCGGCGGTGACGGCACCGTCGGCCACTCGCACTCTGATCTGTGTACCCGGTGGCGCGTCCTCGACCGAACGCAGAACCTCGGGATCCGAACCCGCAACCACCCGCTGTACGACGGCATAGCCCCGAGCAAGTGTGGCAGCAGGCCCCAGCGTCGACAGCCTGGCCCGCAGATGTTCGACGAGCGTGTCCTGGGTGGTGAGTCCGCGTTGCACGTCGCGTCGCGCCGCCTCCAGCAGACGTCGAACCTCCTCGCGGCGTTGCTCGAGCGAGGCCAACGGGTCCGCCAGTACCGGCCGGTGTCGGAGCATGTCCAGTCCGCGTGCCTCGCGCTCGACCCAATTGCGCAGCGCTGCAGCGCTTCTCGACTTCAACTCCGAGACCAGAGCTTGTTCGGCGACGGCGTCGGGCACCACGAGTTTGGCGGCGTCGGTTGGGGTTGCGGCGCGCAGGTCCGCGACGTGATCGCTCAGTGGGCTGTCGGGCTCGTGGCCGATGGCACTGACGATCGGCGTGGTGGCGCGCGAGATGGCGCGGCACAGGGCCTCGTCCGAGAACGGCAGCAGATCCTCGACGCTTCCGCCGCCGCGGGCGAGGATGATGACGTCGACGCTGGGGTCGTCGTCCAGATCTTTCAGCGCATCCAGAATCGCCGGCACCGACTGTGGCCCCTGGACCGGAGTGTTGCGAACCTCGAATCGAACCGCGGGCCAACGCCTCTGCGCCACGGTGAGCACGTCCTTCTCGGCTGCGCTGGCGCGCGCAGTGATCAGGCCGATGGTGCCCGGCAGAAACGGCAACGGGCGCTTGAGGCGTGGGTCGAACAACCCCTCTGCGGCGAGCAGCGCTCTGAGCCGCTCGATGCGGGCCAACAGTTCGCCGACGCCCACCGCGCGAATGTCCGTGGCGCGCAGCGAAATGGTTCCGCGGCCGGTGAAGAACGACAGCTTGCCGTAGAGGATGACGCGCGCACCCTCGGTCAACGGAACCGGAGAGCGGTCGAGCAGTTGCGGCGAGCACGTCACCGACAACGACATGTCGGCCGACGGATCACGCAGCGTCAGAAACGCCGTCCTCGTGCCGGGACGCGCGTTGATCTGCGTGAGCTGGCCCTCCACCCAGATGGAGCCGAGCTTGTCGATCCAGCCCGCCACCTTCATGGCGACGGTACGCACCGGCCATGGCTGTTCGGCGGTGCTCGAGCCTGGCTGGGTGGGACCGGACTGGGTTGAGGGAGTGCTCACTTGGCCTTGGCGGTGGTGATGCGGTTGGCCAACATGGTCTGGAACGGTGCGCGGGCGAGCGTGTCGTTCTCGTAGTCCAGCAGAGTTTCGAGGTCTTCGATCGAGAGCGTGCGCAGGCGTGCGCGCAGCTGGGCAAGGGCGAGGGTGTCGAAGTCGATCATCTCGACGATCTCTGGCTTGTCGGCGGAGGGCGCGCGCTTGGCCGAGGTGTCCTGCACCGGCTCGTCCAGCGGAGGCGTCGAGTACAGCGCGAAGCGGCCGTTCGCCGCGACCGGCTCGGCTACGGGGGCGTCGGGCACGTCGACGTCGTCGGTGACGACCGGGGCGTCGAAGACGTCTTCGTCCTCGTCGAAGCTGGCCCAGGAGGGCTGCTCCTCGGTCGGGGTACCGATCACCGGCAAGCTCGCGATGATCAGATCGCCCTTGATGGCCAACACCGTCACCTGCTGCTGAAATCGCATCCCGCGGGCCAGCGCTTCGCTGACGACCGTCATCGGCAGCATCAGAGCGGAACCGGGAAGCTTGCGAGCCTCTTCCACGACGGTCACGGCGACGCCTGCAGCCACACGCGCTGCAAAGGGGACTCGAGTCATGTGCACCAGACTGCCCGAAACGGTGAACTTTGGGTAGCCGACAGGCTGTAGGACCCGTTGCAGCCGGGGCCGGAGGACATGGAAACGAGGCAGGCGAGCTCGGGGCACGTATCCTGGGAGGTATGTCTTCGGCTGTTCCTCTGAATCTTGGTATTGCACAGTCCGCCGGTACGGGTAAGTCCTCGTACGCCGGGGGTAAGCGAGTGCTGCTCGCGGAGCCGCGGGGCTATTGCGCGGGTGTCGATCGCGCGGTCGAGACCGTCGAGAAAGCGCTGGAGCAGCACGGTGCGCCGGTGTACGTGCGCAAGGAGATCGTGCACAACAAGCACGTGGTCGAGACATTGTCCGATCGCGGCGCGGTGTTCGTGGAAGAGACGGACGAGGTGCCCGAGGGATCGCTGCTCGTGTTCTCCGCGCACGGCGTCTCGCCCGCCGTGCACACGTCCGCGGCCGAGCGGAACCTGCGCACGATCGACGCCACCTGCCCGTTGGTGACCAAGGTGCACCAGGAAGCCAAGCGCTTCGCTCGCGACGACTACGACATCCTGCTCATCGGCCACGAGGGCCACGAGGAGGTCGAGGGCACCGCGGGCGAGGCACCCGAGCACATTCAGCTGGTGGACGGCCCCGACTCGGTCGCCAACGTCACCGTCCGTGACGAGAGCAAGGTCATCTGGCTGTCCCAGACCACGCTGAGCGTCGACGAGACCATGATGACGGTCGCCAAGTTGCGCGAGCGCTTCCCGACACTCCAGGACCCGCCGAGCGACGACATCTGCTACGCCACGCAGAACCGTCAGGTCGCGGTGAAGGCGATGGCACCGGAATGCGATCTGGTGATCGTCGTCGGTTCGAAGAACTCCTCTAACTCGGTGCGGTTGGTCGAGGTTGCACTGGGCGCGGGTGCGCGGGCGAGCTACCTCGTCGACTACGCCAAGGAAATCGACCTGGCCTGGCTCGACGGGGTCGAGACGATCGGCATCACCTCGGGTGCATCCGTACCGGAGATCCTGGTGCAGGGCGTCATCGAACTGTTCGCCGAGCACGGCTACGCCGACGTACAGCCGGTCACCACGGCCAACGAGACCCTGGTGTTCTCCCTGCCCCGCGAGCTGCGCCCAGCCCGCTAGCAGCGGGAAAAGAGTTCACGCCCCGTACAGGAATTCCTGTACGGGGCGTTTTTCGTGTTCGGGCTAGTCGCTGTGACGGTCGCGGTAGCGAACCTTCGGCACCGGGTGCGGGGGAATGTCGTCCCGGCGCGGGTCAGGCAGAGAATGGCTGCCCTGGCTGTTTCCGGCGGTGTAGTCGGTGGCAGCGGGGGCGGCGGGGGCGCTCGTCCGAGGAGTCACGACCGGCCGAGCTCCGGAGCCGTACGGATCGGCAGCCTCCCGCGGAGCATTGACCCGAGTCGATCGTTCGCGACGAGGTTCGGTCGAATACCGCGGCTCTGCCGAGTAGCGAGGCTCCGGCGCGTAACGCGACTCGGACGGTTGCGGCCGCCGGGCATCACGTGACTGTGCCTGCGGATACTGCGTTCGTGGGTATTCGGGCTTCTGGTGCTCTGGCTTGTGGTCCTGACGCGAGGCGTCGGCGGAGTATCGAGTCTGCGGTGCCGAGGTCGGGGTAGACGATCGCCGGGGGCTCACGGTGGGATCTGCCGCAGCACGAGAGCCGGTGCGAGGGGTCGAACGCGGGCGAGGATCGGTGCTTCTGCGACCGACGTACGGTCCGGGCACGATGTCGGTCGCCTCGGCCGCGGAGTCGGTGCTGCGATCGGCTGCGGCTGCTCGCCTGCGGGAGCGTTCGGGGCGCTCTTCCTGTGCTCGACGCTGTGCTCTGGTGGGCTTGTCGTCGCTGGGCTTCGGGCTGCGTCGCACAGTGCCCTCGGCCTTCTGGCTTCGCCGAAGGGTGGGGGCATGCGTGTTCTGCCGTTTGAGCACGATGCGCAGCGCTCCGAGTCCGACGGCGACCAGGGTGCCGAGCAGCATCAGCGGAAACCGGTTGACCAGCGGAATGGCCACGTTGAGGATGATGTCCTTGAGGCTGGTGCCTGCGTTGTCGGTGAAGTACTGGTACGACAGCGGCACGGCCACGAACAGGATCAGCGGGGCTTGCACCATCGCGGTGAACAGTCCGCGGAAGCGGACCAGGAGGACGCCGGCGATGCAGCCGAGGACGTACATGAACGCGAACGCACCGGTCAGTTCGGTACCGCGTGCGGCATCGATCAGGAATCCGAGAAAGGTCAGTCCCGCGGCGATCGCGACGGCACCCCATGCGGGAACGCCGGGCAGGGTCGCGAGGATGGATCGGTGATCCAGCGGTACCCCGGAGCGGGCACGTTGGGAGGTAGACACCCCCCGAGGTTAGCCGTTGTTCAGCCCACTGCATCGCTGACATGACCGAAGTCGTGACGGTAGCGGGACGAATCGGACAGTTTGGGTCGCTCGTCCACTCGGGCGATGTCCACCGGCTCGGCGTCGAACAGCTCGAGCTCGTGCAACTTTCTCGCCGTCACGCTCACCCGGGTATCGACGGACCCGACGGTGGAATTGAAGGATTCCACGGCCTTGCCGAGGTGGGCACCGAGCTTGTCCAGGTGTGTCGAGACGACACCGATGCGCGTGTACAGCTCGCGTCCCAGTTGCTGGATGCGCGCAGCGTCCTCGGCCAGTGACTCCTGCTTCCACGTGTAGGCAACGGTTCGTAGTAACGCGACCAGGGTGGTCGGGGTGGCCAGGATCACGTTCCTACCGAAGGCGTACTCGAGCAGGCCGGTGTCCGAGGTCAGGGCCGCGTCGAGAAACGGGTCGCCGGGAACGAACAGCACGACGAACTCCGGCGTCGGCTCGAACGCCTGCCAGTACGCCTTGTCGGCCAGTTGGTCGATGTGGGTGCGCAGTTGCTTGGCGTGGCGTCGCAGATTCTTCTCCCGCGCGGCGGGATCCTCGTCCTGGGCGGCATCGAGGTACGCCGCGAACGGCACTTTGGCGTCGACGACGATCTGTCGACCGCCGGCGAGACGCACGATCATGTCGGGTCGGATGCCGTCCTTGCTCACCTGCGTGTCGAAATCGCAGTGCTTGACCATGCCCGCGAGTTCGACGACCCGCTCGAGCTGGATCTCGCCCCACCGGCCCCGGATCTGCGGTGCGCGCAGTGCCGTGACCAGCTGACCGGTCTGGGTGGACAGATGCATCGACGCTCGGTGCATCCCGGTGACCTGCTCGGACAATCCCGCGTACGCCCGAATTCGATTGTGCTCGACCTGGCGCACGTGCTCGGAGAGCGCATCGACGGCGTCGTGCAACGGCTCGACCAGGTGCGAGACCTGTTGGCCGATCACGGTCGAATTGCGCCGCGCGGAATCCTCGTTGACCGCACTCAACGACTGCCGAAGCATGCCCTCGTGCTCGCGGAGCGCGGCCAGTTGGGCTTCGGCTCGAACGGCACGATCACCCATCCGCGAGGCGTGCAACAACCAGCCGACGACCGCACCGATACCGAGAGCGACGAGCAGGCCGAACGCGGTGAGAATGTTCATGGAGCAGATGATGCAGGACGGTACCGACAACTTCGGTTCGTGACGGCGTGCACCGCAGCTCACGTCCGACAGGCCGAGGTGCCTCGGGGAGTTTGTCGGTGGTTCCCGATAGCGTCGAACGCATGAGAATTCTGCACACCTCGGACTGGCACATCGGTCGTACCTTTCACGGTCTCGACCTGTTGGCCGATCAGGGCGCTGTGTTGGAGTCCATCGCGGAACTGGTTGCGGCACAATCGATCGATGTGGTGGTGGTGCCGGGCGATATCTACGACCGCGCTGTTCCCAGTGCCGATGCCGTCCTGGTCTGCAACCGCGGACTCGAGGCGATCCGAGCGGCAGGCGCGGTGATCGTCGCGACGTCGGGAAACCACGATTCACCCGCACGGCTGGGTGCGGGTGCCGCGTTCGCCTCGGCGGGAGGGCTGCATCTGATGACGCGGGTGGGCGATGTCGCCACCCCGGTCGTCATCGAGGACGAGCACGGCTGCGTTGCGTTCTACGGCATTCCCTACCTCGAGCCCGAGACGACGCGGGCCGAGCTCGACGTTCCCACCGCGCGGACGCACGCGGAGGTGCTCAGCGCTGCCATGGATCGGATCCGGGGTGATCTCGCGACGAGAAACGAAGCGGGACAACATCATCGCTCGGTCGTACTCGCGCACGCGTTCATCGTCGGCGGTGAGGCGACCGGCTCGGAGCGGTCGATTTCCTCCGGCGGTATCGAAACTGCGCCTGCGTCGGCGTTCGACGGGGTCGACTACGTGGCGCTCGGGCACCTGCATTCGCCCCAGACCCTCACCGATCGAGTGCGGTACTCCGGTTCCCCTCTGCCCTATTCCTTCGGTGAGCGGTCGCATCGCAAGGCGGTATGGATTCTCGATCTCGACGCGAACGGGCTCGGCACCGTCGAGCGAGTCGACCTGCCGGTGGTACGCGGACTCGCCCGCATCGAAGGCACGGTCGAGCAATTGACAACGGACACAGCGTATTGCGAGTTCGAGGACCATTACGTCTCCGCCGTGCTCACCGACGAAGTACGCCCGGTCGACGCAATGCGCTTGTTGCAGCAGCGTTTCCCGCACGCGATCCACTTGGAATGGCGTCGCCCGGAGGGATCCGGCGAGCTTCGTTACCGCGACCGTGTGCACGGCGGTAGCGATCTCGACATCGCCACCTCGTTCGTGACGGACATGCGCAGCGTGCCGACGGCAGCGGAGTCCGCACTCCTGGCTCGCGCGCTGGCCTCCGTGCATCGCGAGACCGAGGCCATCCGCGGGACGGCCACCACCGCCGACCGCGGTGCTGCATGAGACTGCATTCACTCGAGATCACCGCCTTCGGCCCCTTCGCGGGCACCGAGACGGTGGACTTCGACGCACTAGGAGCCGACGGGCTCTTCCTGTTGCACGGGCAGACCGGAGCAGGCAAGACGACGGTGCTCGACGCCGTGGCGTTCGCGCTGTACGGAACAGTGCCCGGAGCTCGTCGCGAGGGCAAGCGACTGCTGTCCGATCACGCAGCCAAAGGCGCGGTGCCACAGGTCACGTTGGAGGCGACACTCGCTGGGCGACGCATCAGAATAGTGCGCAGTCCGGAGTTCCTGCGGCCCAAGCTTCGCAGCACGGGCACCACCAAGCAGCACGCCAAAGCCAGTCTCACCTGGCTCGACGGCCGCGGGCAGAACCTCACCCGGCTCAACGAGATCGGTGACGCCGTCAACGCGCTGCTCGGAATGAGTGCCGACCAGTTCTTCCAGGTGGTGCTGTTGCCGCAGGGTGAATTCGCGCGATTCCTCCGAGCCGACAGCGACGAACGCGGCAATCTGCTCGAAAGGCTCTTCGACACAGGCCGATTCGGAGATGTCGAAGAATGGTTCGCGCAGCGCCGCCGGGAGCTGGCCGCCGAACTCGCCGACGCTCACCACGCCATCGACATCATGCTCGGCCGGGTGTCGCAGGCATCGGGGATACCCGAGCCCGCGGGCGAGGACGGCGAGCAGCCGGACCCGCTCGAGTGGGCGGCCGACGTCCTGGCCGATGCCCGGCAGAATCGGACTCTCGCACAAGGTCGGGCGGTGCTGATCGACGCGGCAGCTCGGCGTGCGTCGGCAGCTCTGACGAAGGCCACCACCGTTCTCGATCTGCAGCGTCGTCGGGCTCTCGCCGAGGCGCAGCTCGTGCAGTATCGGGAGGGCGAGACGGCGCGAGCTGCGCACAGAACCGAGCTCGCCGATTCCGCGGCCGCCGGACCGATCGCGGCCACTGCCGCAGACCTCCGTCTCGCCCGCCGGACCACCGAGGCCGCGACCTCCTCACTCGCGGCGGCGGAGCGTGCGCTGCCGGCAACGGCGGAGGGGCGACGCTTTCACACTGCGTTGCATTGGCCACCCGCGCCGGCGGATCCGTCGGACGAGCGCACGGTCGTTGCACAGTTCGTGCGTGACTGGACCACCGACGTCGCGCGGTTGCAGTCGCTGCTCGGTCTCGCCCGCGAGGCCGACCGACTCGACGGCACCCTCGTCGAATATCGTGCGCAGCAACGTACTACCGCAGCGGCGATCGAACGCACCGTGCAATCGCAGGCCTCGATGCCAGAGAAGATCGCAGCGGTCGAATCACGGATGGCACGAGCAGCCTCGGCTGTGTCGGAGTTGCCGGGCCTAGAGGAGCGCTGCGGTCGGGCCCGCGCGGCGGCCGAGTCCGCACTCGAATTGGTACGCACACGCGCGACTCTGGCCGAGGCCGAACGTGCCCGCGACAGCGCTCGGGCAGCGCACAACACCGCCCGGGAGCACCTGCTCGATCTCCGTGAGCGACGCCTCGACGGGATGGCCGCCGAGCTGGCGGCCCGTCTGGAGGCGGGCGAGCCGTGCGTCGTGTGCGGATCGGAGGTGCACCCGCATCCCGCCGCAGCGTCGACGTCGACGGTGACCAAGGCACAGGAAGACAAGGCCGCTGCCGCAGAACGCAAGGCCGCTGGCGCGCTCGATCAGGCGGTCGCGGTTGTCGCTCGAGCGCAACGGGACGTGGATCTGCTGCACGACCGCACCGGTGGGGCCTCCGCTGCAGAGCTGGCCCAGACGCTCGATGCCGCAACCAGCGCAGTGCAGGACGCCCGGGCGCGTGCCGCCGATGTAAAACCGGCATCCGCAGAGCTCGATCGCCTGCGGAGCGAGTCGGACGCGCTGACGGTCACGCTCCACGACCTGGTTGCCTCGCGGAGTGCCGTGGACGAGCGCATCGCGGCCACCGAGGAATCGCTGACGCAGATGCGTGCGTCGGTGGCCGAGGAAGTGGACGAGGGTGCGTCGCTGGCCGACCGAATCGCGGAGCGAGAAGCGTTGATCGACGGTGCCCGGCGAATTCAGGAAGCGCGCATCGCCTGGCTCGACGCCACTGCGCGGGCCGATTCGCTGGCAGCAGAACTGGACCGTCGGGTGGAGGCGTCGAACTTCGAGTCCGTCGACGCCGCCGCCGGGGCAGTGCTGACCGCAGACCGCGTCGAGCAGATCGAGACCGAGCTGCGTATCGCCGAGGAGACGCGTGCGCATGCCGAGCACGTGCTGCGCGAGCCCACCATCGTGGACGTGGCCGGTCGGCCGCCGGTGGATCTGGCCCCGTTGGAGCAGGCGTGCGCCGAGATGGACGACGAAGTCAGGGTCGCCGCCGCGGCGGTGGCGGAATGTCGAAGGCGCGCAGACGATCTGGAACGGTTGATCGCCGAATTGTTCACCGCGGCCCAGGCCATCGCGCCGCAACGTGCGGAATTCGACGAGCTCGCCAACCTGGCGGACGTGGTAGCAGGCCGGGGACAGAATGCACGCAAGATGTCGTTGCGTTCGTACGTCCTCGCGTCTCGACTCGAGGATGTCGCCGAGTCCGCATCCGCGCGGCTGCGTCGAATGTCTTCGGGACGATACGAATTCGTGCACTCCGACGAGGCAGGCGTCCGCGGCAAACGGGGCGGTCTCGGACTGGACATCAGGGACGACTACACCGGTGTGGTGCGCTCGGCCAAGACACTGTCGGGCGGTGAGGCATTTCTCGCGTCGCTCTCGCTCGCGTTGGGCCTCGCCGATGTCGTGGCTGCCGAATCCGGTGGTGTCGTCCTCGACACCATGTTCATCGACGAAGGATTCGGCACGCTCGACGCCGACACCCTCGAATCGGTGATGGCGGTTCTCGACGAACTACGTGCGGGCGGACGCGTCGTCGGCGTCGTCAGTCACGTCGACGAGATGCGTCAGCGCATTCCAAGTCGCCTCTACGTCAAGCGGGAGCGCACCGGATCCACGCTTCAGGTAGTGGCTTCCTGACCCGAGTCCTTCTTGTCGGAGTTCTTCTCCTCGTCGAGGCCGGCCTGCTCCTCGGTCAATCCGTCGGGCGGCGGGATTTTGTCCTCTAGCTCGTCCTGGTCCGGTTCGTTCGAGCGCGCATCGATCTGCTCGGACAGGTACCGGATCAGCACGGCCGCAACCGCCGCGGCCGGGACGGCCAGGAACGCGCCGATGATGCCGAACAGTGAGCTGCCTGCCGTCACGGCGAGCAGCACGATCGCCGGATGCAGGTTCATGCTGCGGCTCTGCAGAATGGGCTGCAGCACATTGCCTTCCAACTGCTGTACCGCGACGATGATGGCGAGCACGATCAGTGCAGTGGTCAGCCCGTTCGCAACCAGGGCCACCAGCACAGCGAGTGCGCCGGCGACGAACGCTCCGACGATCGGAATGAAGCCACCGATGAACGTCAGGGTCGCCAGCACCAGCGCCAGCGGAACGCCGAGAATGACCAGTCCGAGACCGATGAAGAATGCGTCGATGAAACTCACGATGGCCTGAGTTCGGATGAATCCGCCGAGGGTCGCCCACATCCGTGAGAGCACCTCGCCCAGATGAGTTCCGGCGCGGCCACCGGAGAACCCGTGCAACCACGGCAGGAACTTCGGTCCGTCCTTGACGAAGAAGAACGTCAGCACCAACACCAACGCCAGAGTGACCAACAGCGAGCCGGCGGCGGACACGCCGGTGAACACGCCGGTGGCGATGACCTCCCCGCTGTCCTGTAGCCGCGACACGATCGCCGACACGGCCGAGTCGATCTGGTCGTCGCCGATGTTGAGCGGCGGCCCCTTCAACCAGTCCTGTACCTGTGCGATACCGCCCGATGCCTGGTCGACCAATTCCGGTGCCTGCTCGGCGACCGACGGAACTATCAACGTGATGATGCCGCCGATGACGACGAAGAACACCACGAGCGATACCGACGCGGCGAGGGCGGGAGGAAATCCCAGACGCATCATCAGCTTCGCCGGCGGCCACAGCACCGTCGCGACGATCACGGCGAGCAGGACCGGCAGCAGGATCACCCAGAACTGTCCGATCAGCCAGCCCAACACCCACGCCCCGGCTGCGATCGCAATGAGGATCAGCGACCACTTGGCCAGCCACATACCGCCGACCCCGATGAGGTCACCACGATCACTGCCGGACGTCTTGGACTTCGACGGACTGCCGGGCACTGCCGATTCGGTCACTGTGGCTTCCTCACATTCGGCGGATGGCGGATCGTGAAGAACCATAACGTCTCGGTATGCCCAGCTGTATGTCACCGCCGTCCAAGGCGAGGCCTTTCAGGCCGCCTCGTGTGCCAACAGCCATTCCTTGACGGGCAGGCCCCAGCGAAAACCGCCGAGGGCCCCGCCGATTCGAACCACCCGATGGCACGGCACGAACAGTGCGGCCGCATTGCGAGCGCATGCCGACGCAGCACCACGGATGGCTGCCGGTCTGCCCGACAGTTCTGCGAACTCGGAGTAGGTCACCGGCGCACCGGGTTCGACGGTGCGCAGAACTCCCCAGGCGTGCATGAGAAATTCGCCGGATCGTTGCGCGACGGCAACGGAGTCGATGGCGGTCAGCTCACCGCGGTGATAGCTCTCGACGGCGCGCGTCACATCGCCGAGATCGGCCGCCGTGCGCACGCTGTCGGGGCGCATCGTCGGGTGGATCAGGACGCGGAGTTCTTCGACATCGGCGGTCCACCCGGATGCCAGGACGCGCTGATCGGCGTCGACGATGGCGCTGAACGGCCCGATCGGGGTGTCCTGGGTGGCGGCGGTGGCAGTCATGGCTGTCTTCTTTCCAATGCGGTGATCCACAGGTGCATCGAGACGTACGAACGCCACGGAGCCCAGCGGCCAGAATCGTTCAACGAGATGTCGAGTGCCTGAGCACCTTGTCTGACGACGAGATCGGTATCGAGCAGAACATCGGGATCGCCGAGCAGCCGCATCACGACGTATCGGGCGGTCCAGGGTCCGATTCCTTTGAGTGCGAGCAGTTCTCGCTCCAGTTCCGGGCCTTCTCGCGCGGGATGGAGCACGACGGTTCCCGACGCGATGGCGTCGGCGACGCGGATGACGGTCTGGACCCGGGCGGCAGGTCCGGTGAGTACCTCGTGGCCTCGTTCGGCGATGACGGCAGGTTCGGGAAACAGTCTGGTGACGGAGTCGTTGCCGAGATCGAGTGGTGCGCCGAGAGCGTCGACGAGTCTAGCGGTGTGAGTGGCCGCAGCCTTCAGCGAAATCTGTTGTCCGATCACGGTGCGCAGCAACATCTCTGCGCCGTCGACCACTCCCAGGGCGCGAATGCCCGGGTGGGCGTCGACGCTCGGTGCCAACTGTGGGTCTGCGCTCAGTGCGTCGTCGACGGCGAGTGGATCTGCATCGAGATCGAGCAGGTGTCGGATTCGGGCGACGGCAGGGGCGAGGTCTCGCATGTCCTGCAATGTCACTGCGGCGCTGACGAATCCATCCATCACCCGCAACGCCACGAGCCCGGCGGCGTGCGGCAGGCTCAGGGATCGCACGTATTCGCCGTCCTCGGCGAACGATTCGATGCCCTCGACCACGTGGCCACGCAGGAACCACTCGATCCAGCCGCGGTCGAGCGGCGGGCGGTATGGCAATCGCAGGGTGACGGTTCCGCCCGTGGTCGGTACGGCAGTGCGGTGCGCTTCTCGACGCAACGTCGACGGGTCGACGGCGAAGACTTCCCTGATGGTGTCGTTGAACTGCCGGACGCTGGAGAAGCCGGCCGAGAAGGCGACGTCGGCCATCGACATGTCGGTGGTCTGAATCAACGTGCGGGCGGTGTGGGCGCGGTGCGCGCGGGCAAGCGCGAGCGGGCCTGCACCGACCTCGGCCGTCAGCACTCGGGTCAACTGCCGGGTCGAGTAGCCGAGTGTGCTGGCGAGGCCGTCGACGCCACCGCGCTCGACGGCTCCGTCGGAGATCAGCCGCATGGCGCGAGAACTGAGGTCCGAGTGGATATTCCAGCGTGGGGAACCGGGGGTGGCGTCGGGCTGGCAGCGGCGGCAGGCGCGGTAGCCGGATTGTTGGGCCGCCGCTGCGGTGGCGAGAAACGAAACGTTGCCCGGCTTGGGTGTGCGGGCCGGGCAGGATGGTCGGCAGTAGATGCCGGTGGTGGAGACGGCGGTGAAGAACTGGCCGTCGAACCGTGCGTCACGCGAGGAGACCGCGCGATAACACCGATCGAAGTCCAGTTCTTGCACCTGCCGTTCGCTGCTCATGCACCTACTGTGTCAGCGCGGACGCGTCGGTGCTAGCGGAAATCGGACATCACCGTGTCAACAGCATCGAGCCCCCGGGTTCCGGTCCGCCTCCGCGTGCCGGTCCTTCCAGTACTGCCGCACGGTCGGCGGTTCCTGATCCGGATGGTGGCGGGCCAGATGGGCGACGTAGCGGTCGTAATCGTGATCGCCCATCACCGAGGTGATCCACCACCACAGCCCGCGCATCTAGTGCGCCGATCCGGGTCGACGGACGGTGCCCGCCTCGATCAGCTCGTCCCACTCGGCCTGGATCTTCTTCTCGGCCGGGGTGAGTACGAAGCCGGTGGGGCCGAAGATCTTCGACGGCACCTCGGGATCCTCGTTGTCGGGCAGGTTGTCTCCTCGAACTGCCTTGATGCACACCCACACTCCGGCGAACACGACGACCAGGACCAGTACCGCGAAGATGATCGACAGCGTGCCCTGAATGAACGTGTTGCGGATGACGGCGTCGATCGCCTCGGGCGTTGCGGCACTGCCGAATTCGGTCAGTCCCTGGGCCTTGGCCTCGCGGAACTGCGAGTGCTGCGTCCAGTAGCCGATGGCGGGAACGGAGGAGAAGATCTTCTGGTACGAGGCCGTCATGGTGACGATCAGGTCCCAGGCGAGTGGGAGTCCGGGGATCCAGGCCCACTTGTAGAGACCGCGTTTGACGACGATGACGAGCACCACCGTCAGGGCGATCGCGGCGAGGAGCTGGTTGGCGATACCGAACAGCGGGAAGAGGGTGTTGATGCCACCCAGGGGATCGGTGACGCCCATGAGAAGAATTGCGCCCCAGGCTGCGACGACGATGAGCGAGCAGATCCACGCGCCGGGACGCCAGGACGGATCCTTGAACTTCTTCGCCGAGGCTCCGGGCAGGTTGCCGATGCTGTCGGAGAGCATGAAACGTGCGACGCGGGTTCCGGCGTCGACCGTGGTGAGGATGAACAGCGCCTCGAACATGATCGCGAAGTGGTACCAGAACGACTTGAGACCCGCTCCGCCGAAGACCTGGCTCAGTACCTCGGACATGCCGAAGGCGAGGGTCGGGGCTCCGCCGGTGCGGGAGATGATCGATTCCTCGCCCACATCGGCTGCCGCCTGGCTCAATTCGGCCGGGGTGATGTCGCCGCCGCTGATCGGCAGTCCGTTGACGTAGTCCGCTGCGGTCTCCGGGGTCCCGCCGGTGAGTGCAGTCGGCGCGTTGAGGGCGAAATAGATGTGCTGATCGAGAACACATGCGGTGATCAGCGCCATGATGGCCACGAACGACTCGGTCAGCATGCCGCCGTACCCGATCATCCGCATCTGCTTTTCCTTCTCCAGCAGCTTCGGCGTGGTTCCGGAGGAGATCAATGCGTGGAAGCCGGAGAGTGCGCCGCAGGCGATGGTGATGAACAGGAACGGGAACAGTGAGCCTGCGAAGGCCGGGCCGTTGCCCTCGGTGGCGAAGGTCGTCATCGCGGGCATCTGGATCTCGGGGCGGGCGATGAGGATGCCGACGGCCAGCAGCGCGATGGTGCCGACCTTCATGAACGTCGAGAGGTAGTCACGCGGGGCGAGCAGCAACCACACCGGCAGGATGCAGGCGAGCAGACCGTAGCCGATGAGCAGCCATGCGACGGTCACCTTCGACAGCGTGAACCAGTTGTTGCCCCAATCGGTTTCGGACACCCAACCGCCGGCGATGATCGCGAACAACAGCAGGACGACGCCGATGAGCGAGACCTCGGTGACGGCCCCCGGTCGCAGGAAGCGTAGGTAGACGCCCATGAACAGCGCGATCGGGATGGTGAGCGCGATGGAGAAGACTCCCCAGGGGCTCTCGGCAAGGGCGTTGACGACGACGAGTGCGAGGACCGCGATCAGTATGATCATGATGGTGAACACTGCAATCAGCGCGGCGGTGCCGCCGACGACTCCGAGTTCGTCGCGGGCCATCTGCCCGAGGCTGCGTCCGCGGCGGCGGGTGGAGATCCACA
>NZ_JASHKS010000104.1:0-207 GCF_030056835.1 Rhodococcus sp. IEGM 1372
GATCGCGGCCTGAAAATAGTCATCTCCATTGTCCGAAATCCTCGCGGCAGATCACTTAGGCACGATTGCTTTCCCTTCTCAGCAGACTGACCGACTTCTCGCAAAGCGATTATCTCCTAACGTCATCCGCACCAGAAAATTGGAGCAACGTGGACGGGAGTGTCAGATTAACGGTGGATCCGACCTTGGCGTCGGTTAGTTTCCGTT
>NZ_JASHKS010000055.1:0-21938 GCF_030056835.1 Rhodococcus sp. IEGM 1372
GCCCGCAACAGTCGGAATCAACAACAACCGACTCCAGACAGCTTGACATTGAGCGACTGTTCGCAAACGCGTGCGCGTTCGTCAGGTGCGCGCGGATTCGCTGGCGATCGGTCGCTATTCCGCGCGCGTTCGGCAAACGCGCGCGCTTTTGCGGACTCGACCGGGGGGCGACGGCGGTGGCGAACCGGGCGTCGACTGGGCAGCTGAGGTCGGGTCGATCCGCGGGTGTTGAGCCCGCGTCTTTGCGGCGCAGCTCCTCGCAAACGCGCGCGCGTTCGTCAGGTGCGCGCGGATTCGTCGGCGATCGGTCGCTATTTCGCGCGCGTTCGGCAAACGCGCGCGCTTTGCGGCGGCGACCGGGGCGTCGGCGGCGTACCTCGCGCACCTCGACAGGCCTCGACCGGGGCGACGGCATCGAACCCCGCGCGCGTGTGCGAGGCATTTCGCGTCGGCCCCTATCCTGGTTCACATGCAGGCGTGGAGTTCGACGGTTGTTCAGTATCATCGCCTTCGGAACGATCTTGCGGTGATCAGACTCGAAGGCGATGCTGTGCCGTTTCAGGCAGGCCAGTCGGTGTCGGTCACGGTTCCCCAGAACGCTGCTCTGACGCGGCGATACTCACCGGCGCTGCCGCCTTCGCGAGACGGGAAGCTGGAATTCCATGTTCGAGCCGTTCCGGCCGGTTGGGTGAGCGGTTCGATCGTTAACGAGACGCGGCCCGGTCATGTGTGGCAGATCAGCGATCCGCAGGGCAGTCTGCATGTCGACGATTCGGGGCGCGACGTCGTGATGATCGCGGGCGGCACCGGCCTCGCTCCGTTGCGCGCGATTCTGCTCGACCTCACTCGCCGCCTACAGCCGCCGAACGTGACGCTGTTCGTCGGCGGCAAGTCGCCACGTGATCTGTATGCCGGCGACATGCTGTGGTTGATGGCGGCGGAGTTGCGGTGGTTGACGGTGGTACCTGTCGTCGACCAACTGCACGAGCCGTGGGCGTCGGATCGATGGAACGACCGCATTCATGCCGAGATCGGTTCCAGCGCAAAGTTTTTCGAGCCCGAGCATTGTTGGGAGGGCAGTGTGGCCGACGTCGTCGCCACGCAGGGGCCGTTCCCGGATCGCCAGATTCTGGTCTGTGGCTCGCCGGGAATGGAAGCGGCGACCGTGCGCGCGCTCGTCGAGATCGGCACACCACTCGACGCCATCCGCCGCTGAAGCGGGAAGCCCAGCAATCAGGGCAGCTGCAGAATCCGTCGTAGATGCGCCAGGTCTTCGGCGGATACCGTCGTGAATTCCGGCGGCGGGGCGTCGGCGATCGCTCGGGCCTTCGCGGCGAGCCGGCGTCCGGCATCGGTGAGTCCGATGATGCGGCGTCGGCGATCGTCGGGATCCTCGGTGCGCATCACCAAGTCGCGTTTCTCCAGCTCGCGAACGTTGAGGGATATGTACGGCGCATCGGACGCAAGAATCTCGGCCAACTCGGTCACCGTCCGATCGCCCGTGAGCAACTTGGTGAGCAGCTTGGCTCGCAGGAAGCTCATCCCGGTGGCGTCGGCGACGGCTCGGCGGGTGTCGTGCTTCTCGAGCATCAGCGCGCGCATCTCGCGCCAGACGAGGGCTGCCTCCGAGTCGGTCATACGAGCACCGGTTGGTCGATTCGATCGGCGGTCGAGCGGGCCCACCTGCCGGTGGTGACCACGGCGAGCACGGTGACGACCACGCCCGCACCCGCGATGACGAACCACGCCGGAACTGCTGCGGCGGTGAAGCCGTCGGAGATCTCGCCGACGATGCTCGCCGTGACGATGGATCCGACGACGGCCACGCCGAGTGATTGACCCACCTGCCTGCTCGTCGACGCGATGGCGGATGCCACCCCGGCCTGACTGCGCGGCATTCCGGACACCGCGGTGTTGGTGATCGGGGCGTTGACCATGCCGAAGGATATTCCGAAAATCACGTACGCCACCGCAAGCCACGCGAACGACGTCGTCGGAGTCAGTCGGGTGAGCATCAGCGCCGAGGCCACGAAGCCGATTCCGGCGATGAGCAGCGGGATACGCGCTCCGAGGGTGCCGACGATGCGACCGGAGATCGGCGCGAAGATCAGCGTCATCAACGCCATCGGCAGCGTGTACAGACCGGCGTGCAGTGGTGAGTACCCGCGCACGTCCTGCAGGTAGAGGGTGTTGAGGAACAGGAATCCGCCGAGAGAAGCGAACGCGCACACCGCGATCACCGTCGCTCCGCTGAACGGCGCGCTCCGGAAGAACTTCAGTTGGATGAGCGGTTCCTCGATTCGCGACTCGACCACCAGCAGCCCGACGAGAGAGCCGACGGCGACGGCACCGGTGAACACGATCAGCGGCGATCCCCACCCCTTCGCGGGACCTTCGATGATGGTGAACACCAGGGACACGAGGAACGCGAAGATGAGGAATTGGCCGGCCGGATCGAACTTGCGTGAGTGCTCGGCCTTCGATTCCGGGACGAATTTCAGTGTCATCGCCAGAGCGAAGATCCCGACGGGGACGTTGATCCAGAAGATGGACTGCCAGCCGGCACCGGTGACGAGGATGCCGCCCAGCGCCGGGCCCGCCGACATCGAGATTCCGACGACGGCACCCCACATTCCGATGGCTCCGGCACGTTCTTTCGGATCGGTGAAGGTGTTGGTGATGATCGACATCGCGACAGGATTCATCATCGAGCCGCCGACGGCCTGCAGCATGCGGAAGGCGATGAGCCAACCGAGCGACGGTGCGACGCTGCACAGCAGGGAGCCGAGGACGAACGTTCCGGTGCCGATCAGAAAGAAGCGCTTGCGGCCGTACTTGTCGGCCATCGAGCCGCCGAGCATCAGCAGTGATGCCACGACCAGCGTGTATGCGTCGATGATCCACTGCAGACCCGATACCGATGCATTCAGATCTGCGCGCATCGACGGCAGCGCGACGTTGACGATCGTGTTGTCGGTGCTGACGAGAAACAGACTCAAGCAGCAGATGCCGAGCACGAGATACCGGTGTCGTCGAGTCAACTCGGCCACGTTCACCTCCGCGATAATGCTTGTACTTCTATAACTATTACATGAGTACTCCTAAATTGTTCGACGAGCAAGTGAGATGCGGGCAGGGCGCGCCCGATAGGGTGTGTGTCACAGACTTGCTCGACTCCGAATTGCTTGCTCGGTGAATGGAGAACAACAGTGGCTTCCGAGATCGCACCAGGCGACCTGGTTCAGGCGTCCGGGCATGCAGGCCCGTGGAAGGTGCTCGAGATCCGTCAGGGTCTGGCGTTGCTCGAGCATCACGACGGTCATCGGTTGTCGGTACGTACCACCACGGTCGAGGTGGTGCGGAAGGCGTCGAACAGTGAGAGTTCGGCCCGGCAGGCCGAGGCAGAGGCCGACAGTCCCTCACTGTTCGACGAGAGCTGACCTACCGCTTTCTGCCGTCGATGGCGTACTTGACGCGCAGCGACTTCGAGATCTGCTTGTACTCCCGCAACTTCTGGCTGCGAGCACGGGCGTCCTGCCTCGACATCGCCCAGGCATTCTCGCGCAACAGTTTTCGGTAGTTGCCCAGTCGTCGTTCGGTGAGCTCACCCGCGTCGACGGCGGCAAGCACCGCACAGCCGGGTTCGTGTTCGTGCGCGCAGTCACCGAACCGGCACAGTGCGGCGAGTTCGTCGACGTCGGAGAAGGCGCTCGCCACAGCGTCTTCCGATCCTTGCACGCCCACCGAACGCAAGCCCGGGGTGTCCAGCAGCACCAGGGCAGAGGACGGGATCGGCACCAATTCTCGACGCACCGTCGTGTGCCTGCCTTTGCCGTCGGCCGACCGAGTGGCACCGGTTTCCAGAACCGAACCACCCAGCAGCGCGTTACCGAGCGTCGACTTTCCGGATCCCGACGGCCCGATCAACGCGACCGTTCCGCGCAGATGTGCTGTCAGTGAGTCGATTCCGCTGCCGTCGACCGCGCTGGTGGTGCACACCTCCACACCCGGCGCGGCGGCCAGCACCAACTCCTCGGCGACGCTACCGCTGTCGGTCTTGGTGATCGCGACCACGGGAACGGCGCCGCTGCCCCAGACCAGGGTGATGTAGCGCTCGACGCGACCGAGATCGAGGGCGGTGTCCGACGCCACCGTGACGACGACGGTGTCGACGTTGGCTCCGAGAACCTGTGTGTCGGAGGTGGATCCGGCGGAGGCGCGTTCGATGGCTGTGCGGCGAGGGAGGGTAGCGGCGAGCCTGAACGAGTCCAGTGTCACCCAATCTCCGGTGCAGATACCGGTGCCGGTGCAGCGGACGATGCCGCTGTCGGTGACGGCGTCGAATTCACCTCGGTCGACGCGAACGACGCGGGCGAGAGTTGTTTTCTGGGAGAGCTTTTCGAATTCGGTCAGCCAGTGCTGATCGAGGCCGTAGTGGTCGAGTGGAGACATGCGAGGTCCTTGGGGGAGGAGGAACGGGGGCTCGGGTCCGTCGATGTCCGGGTGGCCACGATGCCACCTCCTCACTGTCTCGATGCACGAAAAAACCGTCGACGGCAAAGTAGCAGCCGTCGACGGTATCGGGAAAGCGATTTATCGGCTGAGGTTGGTGCCCTCCGCCGGCGCTGCGAGTGCGGTCAGGAAGGAGCGGGCCCAGCGATCGACGTCGTGCGCGAGCACCTGCCTGCGCATGGCACGCATGTGGCGTTTGCCTGCCTCGGGTTCCTGCTCCAGTGCGCCGATGATCGCGTCCTTCACGCTGTCCAGGTCGTGTGGGTTGCACAGGTACGCCTGGCGCAGTTCTGCTGCGGCACCGGTGAATTCGCTGAGCACCAGCGCGCCACCGAGGTCGCTGCGGCAGGCCACGTACTCCTTGGCGACGAGGTTCATGCCGTCACGCAGCGGCGTGACCAGCATGACGTCGGCAGCGACGAAGTAGGCCAGCAGGTCGTCGCGGGGGATCGGCCGGTGCAGATAGTGCACCACGGGATGACCCACCTGGCCGTACTCGCCGTTGATCCGGCCCACTTGCTGCTCGATTTCGCCGCGCATGGCGACGTAGCTCTCGACGCGTTCCCGGCTGGGTGTCGCCAACTGCACGATGACGTTCTCGGCGGGATCGACGCGGCCCTCTTCGAGCAGTTCGCGAAACGCGTTGAGCCGAACGTCGATTCCCTTGGTGTAATCGAGTCGATCGACGCCGAGCATGATGCGCTTCGGGTTGCCCAGATCCTTGCGCAGTTGCTTCGCGCGATCACGGACGGCCTTGGAGCGAGACTTGGTGTCGAGATCACCGGAATCGATGGAGATCGGGAACGCGCCGACCCGCACGGTTCGGAAGCCGACCTGCACGACGCCCAACTTGGACCGCACTCCCACGGTTCCGCGGGACGTGGTTCCCCCGGCGAGGCGTCGGGCGAGGTAGAGGAAGTTCTGCGCGCCGCCGGACAGATGGAAACCGATGAGGTCGGCACCGAGCAGTCCTTCGACGATCTCGGTGCGCCACGGCATCTGCATGAACAGCTCGATCGGCGGGAACGGGATGTGCAGGAAGAACCCGATAGTCAGGTCGGGGCGTAGCATCCGCAGCATCTTCGGAACGAGCTGGAGCTGGTAGTCCTGGATCCACACCGTCGCGCCCTGTGCTGCAGCCTCGGAGGTCTTCTCGGCGAAGCGGCGGTTGACTTCGACGTAGGCGTTCCACCAGTCGCGGTCGTACTCCGGCTTGACGATCACGTCGTGATAGAGCGGCCACAGCGTCGCGTTGGAGAAGCCCTCGTAGTACTGGGTGTATTCCTTCTCGCTGATCGTGACCGGACGCAGTTGCAGGCCGTCCTCGACGAACGGCTCGACGTCGACGTCCGAGACACCGACCCACCCCACCCAGGCACCCTTGTTGGCGCGCAGGATCGGTTCGAGAGCGGTGACCAACCCGCCGGGGCTTCGCTTCCATCGGGTGCTTCCGTCCGGAAGCTTTTCCAGATCGACCGGCAACCGGTTGGCTACGACGACAAAATCCGAACCCTGCGAGGCGTCAGCCACAACTGTCCAATCCGCTTGTAGATCTCTGGGGGAGCCAGTCCTGCGAAGGTGCTACTCGCTTTCGCCCTTCACAACAGGATCTATACCCAACATCGACAGCAACATGCGGCATTCGTCGGCATCGGTTGCGTAGGCCGCGACGACGCGCTGAGCCTGGCTGGCCGTCTCGTACTCGAGTGGGACGATGTCTTCGTCGGCGATGTCGTTGTCGGTCGAAGTCTTGGCAGGCATGGTGTTCTCCGTACTCTCTGCTGGGCTTACACGGTGTTCGTTGGTCCCGACTCTATGTAAATGTGGCGTCCCATCGCCACTTGCCGATGCCATAGGCTGCAGCAAATGACCGATTCTGTGCCGCTCCGCCATGCTCGGACAGTGGTGGAGGAGCCTTCTCCGGCCACCGGCT
The DNA here is from genome assembly GCF_030056835.1 of Rhodococcus sp. IEGM 1372. Lineage (NCBI taxonomy): Bacteria > Bacillati > Actinomycetota > Actinomycetes > Mycobacteriales > Nocardiaceae > Rhodococcus > Rhodococcus sp. IEGM 1372. The sequence goes on from NZ_JASHKS010000055.1 coordinate 6,446, forward strand.
CCGCGATTCTGCGACGCACCGTCCGACGCCATCGCACCCGACTGATCGTCTCGTCGCTGCTGTTCGGAGTGCATCAACTGTGCGAAACGATGGTCCCGGTGGCGATCGGACTCATCGTCTCGCGGGCCATCGACACCGGTGATGTGACGGCGATGATCGTCTCGCTGGTCGGTCTGGCGGCCTTGTTCGTCACCCTGTCGTATGCGTGGCGGATCGGTGCCCGCATCATCGTCGTCGCCATCGAGCGGGAGGCGCATCTGGTGCGCGTGGAGGTCGCCGGTCGTGTCCTCGATCCGCGGGGTGTACGTACCGAGCTGTCGGCGGGGGAGTTGCTGACGGTCTCGACGTCCGACGCCGAGAAGGAGTCGTGGATCCTCGATCTGATCGCCCGGGTCTTCGCGTCGGCCGTCGCGGTCGTCGCATCGGCTGTGGCGTTGTTGATCATCGACGTTCCCCTGGGCCTTGCCGTCGTGATCGGGACCCCGGTCATCTTGATCGCGCTGCAGCGCCTCGCTCCACTGCTCACCCGCGCAGCCACCGCCCAGCAGGCCCGGATCGCCGGTGTGTCGGGTATGGCCACCGATCTGGTCAGCGGTGTCCGGCCGCTGCGTGGCATCGGTGCCGAGAATGCCGCGACCGAGCGATTCGTGACGTCGAGCAGAACGGCATTGGCGGCGACTCTGAAGCTGGCTCGCGCGAACAACGTCTATCAGGGCTTGTCGGCAACGGTCAACGCGTTGCTGGCAGTCGGGATCGCCGGTACCGCCGGCTGGTTCGCGCTACAGGGCCGAATTTCGGTCGGTGAGTTGATCACTGTCATCGGCCTTGCGCAGTTCGTCATCGAACCCCTGACCGGATTGGCGAGGATTCCCGGTGTGGTGGCGATGGTGCGCGGATCGGCCGACCGACTGGCCCTGGTGCTCGGTGCGGAACACGTTCTGCCGCAGTCGGAATCCGCGGTGCCCGCGGCGACCGATCTCGGCGTCGACAGCGTTCGGTTCCGATCGCTCGACGGCCTCACCTTCCGGGCAGAACCGGGCGAGATGCTCGGCGTGGTCGCCTACCGGCCGCAGGACGGGGAGGCGCTCGCTGCATTGCTGTCCGGCCAGATCTCCGACGCCGACTACACCGGATCTGTTCGCGTCGGCGGCATTCCGGCGGGAGAGATCGATCTTCGACGCGCCCGCGAGACCGTTCTCGTCGAGCCGCACCTCACCGACCTGTTCGCCGGAACCGTCCGCAGCAACGTCACCGCCGGGCGGGAGCGGCCCGACGCCGAACTCGACCGAGTGCTCCAGGCATCCGCGGCCACCGACGTCGTCGAATTGCACGATGCCGGACTCGATCACGCTGTCACCGACCGCGGAGCCAGCCTGTCCGGCGGCCAACGCCAGCGTGTGGCGTTGGCGCGAGCGCTGTCGGTCGACGCCCCGGTCCTGGTACTGCACGACCCCACCACCGCCGTCGACGCCGTCACCGAGCACGCCATCGCCCGCGGTATCGCCGAGCTTCGGCACACCGAAAGAACATCGCAGACAACGATCCTCATCACCACCAGCCCCGCGCTGCTGTCGGTGACCCATCGCGTTCTCGTCGTCGACGACGGCCGCGTCGTCGCCGAGGGAACGCACCACGATCTCGCGTCCTCGGACGCGCAGTACAAGGACGCGGTGCTGCGATGACCACCCCCGAACTTCTTCCGATCGCCACCGGAGCCCGATCCGGTCGGTGGTTGCTGGAACAGCTGAAACTACGACGGGCGCGCACGGCGGTCACGCTGCTTCTCGGCGCACTTGCAGCGGCGATGTCGCTGGTGCCGGTCTATGTCTTCGGGGTCTTGGTCGACCGCGTCCGCGACGGGGCCGACTCGTCGACGATCGTCGGGGTCGTCGTCGTCATCTCGGTGGCCGCGGTTGTCGGCGGCATCGTCACCGGTTTCAGCGGCTATCTCATCAGCACGTTGGGTGAGGGCATTCTGGCGTCGCTGCGCGAGGCCGTCGTGCGCAGCGCGCTGCATCTGCCGGTGGCCACGCTCGAGCGAGTGGGCAAGGGCGACTTGCTCTCCCGGGTGGGCGACGACGTCGCGGTGATGGCCAAGTCGATCGGTGAGGTGATCCCGCAGCTCGTCGGTGCGTTCCTGCTCGTATGCCTGAGCATGATCACGATGCTCGGCATCGACTGGCGGCTCGGCCTGGCGGGGCTCGTCGCGCTGCCGATGTACGTCCTCGCGCTGCGCTGGTATCTGCCGCGCTCGGCACCGAAGTACGCGGCCGAGCGCGTGGCGATGGGCGAGCGAGCGCAGTCGTTCGTCAGCACCATGCAGGGCGCGAAAACCGTTCGTGCGTACGGGCTCGAGTCGGCGCATCTGAAAGAGATCGATCGGGCGTCGGCGAAGGCCCGCGACATCGGTGTCGATGTGTTCCGCTTGTTCACCCGATTCGGATCTCGAAGCAATCGCGCCGAATGCGTCGGACTGTCGGTGATCCTGTTGGCCGGATTCTTGCTGGTGCGCGGCGATAACGTCACCGTCGGTGAGACGACCGCTGCGGCGCTGCTGTTCCACCGACTGTTCAATCCGATCGGCACCCTGCTGTTCACGTTCGACGACATCCAGTCTGCGGGAGCCTCGTTGGCCCGGCTCGTCGGCGTCATCGACATCCCCGACGAGCGACCCGTCGGCGACGGTTCCGTGCCGTCCGATGCCACCTTGGACGTCACCGATCTGCGGCACGAGTACGAGTCCGGCCACGAGGTTCTGCACGGAGTGAACCTGCGGGTCCGCGCAGGGGAGACCGTCGCGCTCGTCGGATCCACCGGCGCAGGCAAATCCACGATTGCAGCTATTGCGGCAGGCTCGATGGCGTCGACGTCGGGGACGGTACGGGTCGGCGGCGCATCACTCGATGCGCTGGGCAGTGAGGGCCTGCGACGACACGTCGCGATAGTCAGCCAGGAAGTGCACGTGTTCGCCGGCCGATTGATCGACGACGTGTTGCTTGCCGCCCCGGATGCCGGTCGTGACGACGTCGAAGCCGCACTACGCACCGTCGGAGCGTGGGCGTGGGTCGAGGCGCTCGAGAACGGCCTCGACACCGCCGTCGGCGAGGGTGGACACCAGTTGACCGCGGCACAGTCGCAGCAATTGGCCTTGGCGCGTTTGGTTCTCGCCGACCCGGCCGTCGCAGTGTTGGACGAGGCCACCGCAGAGGCCGGCAGTTCCGGTGCGCGAGATCTCGAAGCTGCGGCCGAGGCAGCGACCAGGGGGCGCAGCACGTTGATCGTCGCGCATCGGCTGACGCAGGCCGCTGCCGCCGACCGCGTGGTGGTCCTCGAACACGGGAAGATTCTGGAACAGGGCCCGCACGAGGAGCTGGTCGCGGCCGGTGGACGATACGCACAGCTGTGGGAGGCGTGGCAGGGTCGCTGATTGCTTTAGCAATTTGCCTATAGCTATTAGGTTTGGATACGGTGTCCTCGAAAGAACGAGGAGGCCGTTATGGCACGCGCAGGATTGACCGCGCAGCGCATCGTGGCAGCAGGAGCGGATCTGGCCGATGAGGTCGGCTTCGATCGCGTCACCGCCAGTGAGCTGGCCAGACGCTTCGACGTCAAAGTGGCGAGCCTGTATTCGCACCTGAAGAACGCGCACGAGTTGAACGTCGGGATCGCGTTGCTGGCGTTGGAGGAACTGGCCGATCGGGTGTCCGAGGCGCTGGCAGGCCGAGCGGGCAAGGACGCGTTGGTGGCCGTCGCCAACGCGTATCTCGACTATTCGCGGGAGCACCCCGGTCGCTATGCGGCGACGCAGTTTCCACTCGATCACGAGACTGCTCTTGCGAGTGCGGGAGTGCGTCACTCGGCAATGATGAAAGCGATCCTCCGGGGGTACGACCTCGGTGAAGAGGATCAGGTGCACGCAGTTCGATTGCTCGGCAGTGTGTTTCACGGCTATGCCAGCCTCGATGCGTCGGGCTCGTTCGGTCACAGTGCGCCCGACTCGCAGCAGTCCTGGGCTCGCATCCTCGACGGAATCGACACACTCTTACAGCACTGGAGGCAGTGACATGGAACCGATCTCCGAGCGCGACATCAGGTCGTCGTTCGTCAACTCGTCCAAGGGGGACGCTGGAAGGCTCTCCCTTCCCGAGATGTTCGACGCTGTGCCGTGGAGTGATCTCGACTTCTTCGGTTGGGTCGATCCCAAGCTTGCCGGGAGGAGTTACATCGTCGTTCCTTCCGCGGATCGACTGTGTGGAATCTCGTTGCGCTACAAAGTCGGTGGGCCACGCACAGCGCAGATGTGCAGCATCTGCCTCACCACACACGCGAATGGTGGGGTCTCGCTGATGGCTGCCGCGAAAGCAGGCGAATCCGGCAGGCGCGGCAACACGGTGGGTACCTACATCTGCTCGGACCTCGCGTGCTCGCTCTACGCGCGAAAGAAGAAGACTCCCGCGTTGGGCCGTCAATTCAAGGAAGACTTCGATGTCGAGACCCGCACCGCGGCAGTCGAAGACAACATTACTGCGTTTCTCGCCCGCGTCCTCGATTGATCAAGTGGTGGGCGGGGAGCGCGCGCCCCAATTGACGACTGCGCGCCCATGCTCTGATGCGAGTAGGGGCGCGCAGTCGGCAAAAAGGGTGTGAGGTCCTGCCGGAGATCGGTAATTCGCCGACAGTACCGAAGTCAGTCCTTGTTCTTCTCTGCGATGAACAGCTTCTCGATGCGCTCCGCCTCGTCCTTCTTGGCGGCGGCCTCGTCGGAACGCTCGGCGGCCTCGGCCAGTTCGGCCTCGGACGGCGCGGCGGCCAGCTTCTCCTGCTTGTCGACCTGAGCCTGCTGCGCCTTCTTGCGATCCTCTGCGGCCTTCGCGGTGGCAGCGGCCTGCTCGTCGGCCTTCTTCTTCTTGGCGGCGGCTTCACGCTCGGCATCCTGAGCGGCCTCGCGCTTGCGCTGCTCGGCCTCCTGGCGGGCGTCACGTGCGGCTTCCTGGGCGGCGGCGTCGGCTGCGCGGCGATCCTTCTCGGCGGTCTCGCGAGCCACCTTCAGTTCATCGTTGGCTGCGGCCTTCTTGGCGCGAGCTTCGGCGTCGAGGCGCGCTGCCTCGGCACGGTTCTCGGTGCTGTCGACCAGGGTTTCGCCGCGATCGGCGAGTCCCTTGTCTCCCAACAGGTTTCCGACGGCACGGTCCAGTGAACCGAGCGTGTGCTCGTACACCAGGCGCGCGGGTGATTCCGCATTCATCTTCTCGACCACGTTGGTCTCGATGAGCTGCAACGGAATTCGAGCGATCTTGTACTGGATGCGAAGAATGGTCATCGGTATGGCTAGGACACTCATGAAACGAAACTCCTGTTTTGCAGTAGTGGTTCAGGCCTGGTTGCGGAGCTCTTCGGCCTTCTTGCGATCGGCCTCGGCCTGACGAAGCGCCTCCTGGTGCTTCTGTGCGGCCACCATTTCGTCGGAGTCCGCGGCAGCCTGCTCGATGCGCCGGTCCTCTTCGGCCTCGATCTGCTCGGCGGTCGCGTCGACCTCAGCGGCAGCGCGCTCCTGCGCTATGGTCTCGCGCTTGTTCTGCTCGGCCGCGACCACCTGCGTCTCACGCACCCGATCTGCCTGCGCCTCGGTGACCGCGGCGTTCGCCTCTGCGGCCTCTCGGCGGCTTTCGGCTGACGTGCGAACGTCGGCCAGTTCCTCGGCGGCTTCGGTGGCCTGCGCTTCGGCGACCCGCTCCGTGGCCTGGGCCTCCTTGTGTTCACGAGCCTGAGCAGCCTGTAATTGGCCCTCGGCCGTCAACGAGTCGTTGCCGGTCACCGCGCCCACGACCTCTTTGGCCTTGCCCTTGATTCCGTCGAGCAATCCCTTGCGTGCTTCGCCCGCTACGTTCTCGTCAGTCATGTAACACCAGGTACCCACTGGCTGTTCGAGTAACCCCGTGTCGGTGTCGGACGATACGATCCCCGACGGACGAATCAGCAGTAAGGAGACGTATGCCTATCGCCAAGATCAACGGCATCGACCTGAACTACCAGGTCAAGGGCAGTGGAGACCTGGTAGTTCTGATCATGGGCACCGGTAGCCCGGGCCGTGTGTGGGAGCTGCATCAGGTGCCCGCTCTCACGGCAGCGGGATACCGGGTGTGCACTTTCGACAATCGCGGCATTGCGCCGTCGTCGGAGAGCACGCACGGCATCACCATGGAGGACATGGTCGCCGATACCGCCGGCCTGATCGAACTTGTTCGCAACGGCGACGAGAAGGCCTACGTCGTCGGAACCTCGATGGGCTCACGCGTCGCGCAGGAGCTCGCTCTGAGTAGGCCCGACCTGATTCGTAAAGCGGTCTTCCTCGCCGGCCACGCCCGAGTCGACGAATTTCAGAAGACTCTCGCCAACGGCGAGCGAGCCTTGTACGACAAGCGCGTCGAGCTCCCGGGAACCTATTCGGCTGCGGTGACAGCGGTGATGAACCTGTCGCCTGCGACGTTGCGTGATTCTCGCGGGGCACGCGACTGGCTCGACCTGTTCGAGTTCTCCGCCTCCTCGCCGTCCGCCGGCGTGCGCGCTCAGCTGGGCATGGAGGACGATTTCGATCGAACTGCCGCTTACCGCGGCGTGTCGGTGCCGTGCCTGTCGGTCGGATTCGCCGACGATCGGATGATCCCGCCGTACTTGGGCAAGGAACTGGCCGACGCCATTCCAGGTGCTCGGTACGTCGAGATAGCGGACGCCGGGCACTACGGATATCTCGAGCGCCCCGAGGCCGTCAATGCGGAACTGCTCGGCTTCTTGAAGGCCTGACGGCACCACGGCTCGACCTGCGTTGCTAGGGTCGTGTGGCACCTCACGGTGCAGACTTACCAACCAAACGTTCGCGACGAGTGAGGCGAGATGAGTACCAACCCGTTCGATGACGAAGACGGACGCTTCTTCGTGCTGGTCAACGACGAAGACCAGCATTCGCTGTGGCCGACGTTCTCCGAGGTCCCTCAGGGATGGCGTGTCGTCTTCGGTGAAGACACCCGCGCCGCGTGCTTGGAGTACGTCGAGAAGAACTGGACCGACATGCGTCCGCGCAGCCTGCGTGAGGCCATGGAGGCCGACGCTGCTGCACGCGCATCCGCTGAGGGAACCCCCAGCACAGAGGCCTGAGTTCCGCCTCTTACGAAGGACTCGTACCGCGCCGCCGACGAACAGTCGGTCGGCGCGGTTCTTCTGTGCGGCGAAGCGTCGGGCGTAGTAGTTCTTCCGTGCGCGCGATGGTGCGTGGTCGACGCAGGGTGCGGGCACCCCACTCACCCAGTGTCACACCGGCGGCCAGGCCGCAGCCGACGCCGAACGCCGCGAACAACGAGCTGATGCCGAGCAGTAGCTGGTCGTTGAGGATCGCGTACAGACCTCGATACAGCGCCAGGCCGGGGAGCAGGGGAGTGATGCCCGCGACGGCGACGATCAACGGCGGAATCAGCGCACGACGAGCCAACAGACCACCCGCGAATCCGACGACGGTGGCAGCGATGGCCGAGGCGATGATCGGTCCCACATTGAGCGTCTGCGAGAGCAGATACACCAGCGATCCCGCGAAGCCGCCCATGAAGGCAGCCGTCAACGCGCGACGCTCGGCGTAGCAGGCCAGTGCATAGAACAGTGACGCTGCTGCGCCGGCGATCACCTTGGTGGGGACCTGCAGGATGTCCGGTGGGGCCAGGTTGCTGATCTGCGGCAGATCGCTGCCGATCAGCGCGGCCAACCGCAGAGATGTCGCGACGCCGGCGATGATGCCGCCCGTCATCATCAACACTTCGAAGAATCTCGACACCGCCGTGATCGGGGCACCGGTGATCGCGTCCTGCACCGAGCCGACGAGCGAGAGCCCCGAGAGCAGCACGATCACCCCGGCCGCGATGATCTGCGACGGCGAAATGCTGATGTTCAGCTGGTCCTGGAAGTTGTAGAGCGTGATCGCCGGTGTCGCCGCCACGAAGCCGCCGACAACCTGCTGGAAGAAGAACGGCAGGCCCGCACGGTTGAGGACGCGTCCGATGCGGTCGATCACCATCGTCGTCAGGAAGCTGACCACAGCCACCAACGCGCCACCGCCGAGCAACACACTGATGGCCGCGGCCATGCCCGACCACGCCAGCGTCGCAATCCACCGGTTGTACGGGTGCGGAGCCTTGGTGATCTCGTCGAGCCGCTCGAGCGCCGCGCTCGGCGGCACCATCTTCACGCGCACAGCGCGGATGAGACGGTCGACCTCGGCCAGCCGCGTGAAGTCCATCGAGCGGTAATGCACGATGCGCATCGTCGACGCCGGAGGACGCGTCGGGCCCCGGTGAGCACTGAGGGTGATCGAGTTGTACGTGACATCGACATCGCATCGCGCGAGGCCGTACGTCGCGGCGATGTACTGCACCTGAGTCGCCGTATCCATCGCTGCCGTGCCCGAGGCCAACAGCACTTCGCCGACGCGAACCGCGAGGTCCAGCACCTCCGCAACCGACGCATCGTCGGTCAGATCGATCGGACGAAGGGGCGACGGTGCTGCGGTCGGCGTATCGATGGTGGCCCGACGCTCACCGGTGAGACGGCTCAGCGAAGCCGTCAGGTCTTGCAGGAAAGTCATGACCGTCTTTACACGTTGCTGGGGTGATCCACGGACAAGGTACCTGTTGTTACTGAGCGTCCGATGAACGGATATGCTGGCTTCGCTTCACTGCCTCCTTAGCTCAGCGGTAGAGCACTCGCCTTGTAAGCGAGCGGTCAACGGTTCAATCCCGTTAGGAGGCTCCACGAGAGGGCCCTGACCAGCGAAAACGGTTGGGGCCGTCTCTTTTTGGGCTGTTTCGGCCGCTCGTTTCTTGTGCGAGCCCGGTTCGTCCATCTGGGTTTATATGTCGCTTGTGACCTGGGGATTTGCCGGTTCGGCGGCTCGATTCGGCGTTCGGTGTCACAGAATGTCACAACTCGTTGCTAACTCATCGGTGAGCATTCGTGTGGATGTAGATGGATCTTTGCGGACCGGGCGGGAGTGACCAAGCCTGGATTGCGATGTTGGAATCAGTGTCGGTTCTGTAGTCTTGGAGCCTACATATTCGACACTCTATGGAGGTGACTGTGACGACTAGCGATGTGCGACGCCGTCAGACCGGGTTACCTCCCGAGTTCGCGCGGCTTCCGATGCGGATGGTGCGGGCCGCGACAGCGGCTGACGTCTACGCACACCCGCGGGCCGAGCTCGCGCGCCTGACGGACTTGGGTCTGCTGCATCGGGTGGCGACGGGCTTCTATGTGGCGGTGCCAGACGATCAGGTGGGTGGCGGTTGGATGCCTGGCCTGGAGGCAGCGGCGGCCGGTATCGCGGTTGCGGCCTACGGCGTCGATGACGCTGTCGTGATGGGGGTCAGCGCGGCTCGGTTGCACGGGGCGATTCCGCGGGCGTTGGCGACGGCTGTGGTGGCTGTGCCGACGCGACATGATCCGATTCGGTTGGTCGACCGGCAGGCAGTAGTCCGGTTCGTTGTGCGCGATACAGCGCGTCTGGATGCGGAGCGGATCGATACCGAGTTGGGTCCGGTATTGGCGACTACTGCGGAGCAGGCAGTGTTGGATCTGGTGAAGCCCCCGGGGCTCGGCGACGCCGAGGGGGAGGTGTGGCCGGCGGTGGAGCAGTTGTATCGGAAGTGCGATCTGAAGGTTTTAGCCGAGATCGCCGAGGCTCAAGAGATGCGAACGACGTTGACGCGGCTGCAGGATCGGTTGGGGAGCGAGGCTGAACTGAGGCGCGCCTTCGAGGGCTGACTCGCGAACTAATGAAGGTCCCAGGCTCCTGGCCGAGTCGGATAAACCTGGCGAGAAAAATCATCTGTAGATCGCGGTTCACTGTTCGGAAATTCCGGTGCGCTTATTTCATATTGGCCGGTGGGTCGCATGCGGCAGTTGAAACTAGTACTTTTCGCGCTAATACGAATCGGGTAAAGGAGGGATAATTTGGAGAACTCTCAACTTTACGATCTTGTGTTCGGCGCGCGAGTCGAACCCCGTTGAAAGTCGGGCCCCTGGCCGCCGGGTAAGATTCCCTGGGGTTGTGGCAATTATCGGCTGGCCAATGGAACGACGACTGAGGGGCAACATGCCAGTACCTGCCGTAAGGCGTGCAAGCGGAACGGAGTGGCGTATCTGGGATCTGCATATACACACCCCTGCGTCGATCGTGAACGGCTACGGCGGGAACTCCGAAGATGTGTGGGCGCGATTCATTGACGAACTGGAGTCGCTGCCCGCTGATGTTGGAGTCGTAGGGATCAACGATTACTGGTTTCTAGACGGTTATGAGCGTGTCCTTGAAGCTCGTAAAGCGGGCCGCCTCGCGAACTTGGATGCCGTTTTTCCAGTCGTCGAATTGCGGCTCGACCAGTTCGGGGGCACCGATGGCGACTTGTCGCGCGTAAATCTGCACGTAATCTTTGATCCTGCAATATCGCCTGAAGTCATTCGTGCACAGTTTCTTTACGCGCTCCAGTCTAAAGCCAAGCTGTCGCTGGATGCAGCCGTGCCAACATGGCAAGGCGTAATTACGCGCGAATCTCTGCAAGACCTAGGTAAAAGCATTAAGAAAACAGTTCCAGATCATCGTCTGGGCGACTATGGATCCGATCTTATAGAGGGATTCAATAATATAAACGTGTCGTTTGATGCTGTTCAAGTTGCGCTGGATACGAGTTACTTTCGAGGTCGGACATTGCTGGGAATTGGCAAGACGGAATGGGCTGACATAAAATGGAATGACCAATCAATTGCTGCTAAGAAGAACGTTATAAACTCAGCCGATTTAATCTTTACTGCGTTTAAGAATATCTCCGATTGGGCGCCAAATGTGGCGAAGCTTCGAAGTGATAACGTGAACCATCGACTTCTTGATTGCAGTGATGCTCATAACTTCTCAGACTCCAAAGAGAGTATGCGGCTGGGGGCGTGTTTGACGTGGATGAACACGTCACCGACATTTGCAGGATTGTCCTATGCTCTAAAGGAGTTCGATCGCCGGGTGTTTGTAGGTCTCGAACCTGCCTCCCTTTCTAGGGTTCGAAAGAATCCGGAGCGGTTCATCTCGTCGTTCGCGGTCAAGTCGGACGATCCCGATCAGCAAATCTTCAGTCACGACATCGACCTAAATAGCGGGTTCGTGGCAGTAGTCGGGAATAAGGGTCAAGGAAAATCTGCGTTGTTGGACTGCATTGCTCTAGCTGGCAACTCATCGCGTTCGAATGAGTTTGCGTTCCTGAATTCTTCACGCTTTCTCAGCTCGAAAAATTTGAAAATTGCTCAGTCCTACTATGCGCAGGTGCAATGGGCGACAACGGTGAAGCGGCGTGTTGGTTTAGCCGAGGGGTGTGACCGTTCGGCTCCGATTTCTGTCGAGTACTTGCCGCAGGCCTTTGTCGAACGAGTTTGCAATGCGGGTCCAACCGCAGGCGAGTCTGACGAGTTTGAAGACGAACTTCGTACGATTCTCTTCACTCATATTGGAGAGGATGAACGTGCCGGCGAAAATACCTTTAGCGAGTTACTTCAGCAGAAGACCCGCACCTCACAAGAGGATATTGACCGGTTGCGCTCTGGGCTTCGCGAGCATGTCGGAACGTACGCGAATTTGGCGAGATTCCGCTCTTCTCATGAATTGTCCGATTTGGAGAGTCGCATCGCGCTGAAGGAAGGCGAGGTTATGGCCGCGCGGGAAACTGTGGCCTCCGATCAAAAGGCTTTGACGGCTATGGATTCGACGCGTGGCGAGGACAATAAGGTTGAGCAACTGAGGGCACACGCGGTAGAGATCGAGCAAACGCGGTCCAGGCTCGTGCAAAGGCTCAATGAGAACGAGCAACGGCAGGCGGCATTGCGAAATAGCTTGTCGTCCATGGAGACTGTGAGCCGACAAGCACGAAACCTGGTATCTGACACCGCGCGCCTAAATGTCGAAGCGGAATCAGTTATGGGGAACAGCGTCGCCCGTCCTTACGTCCAAGTCGTGGTGGATGATTCCCTATACGAAGAATGGCGTGATGCGGAATCAAATAGCCTTCAAGGAGTCCAGGCTGAGCACGAAGATCTAGCAGCCGAAATAGTAGAGAATGACCGACAGCGATCAGTAAACGCCGGCGATCTCGCGTCAGCTGACAGCGCACGCGAGCGAGCTCGTCAGCGGATCTTGCAGTCAGAAGAGCGCCTACAAGCACTTCTAGGCTCGGAAATTGACCAGGATTCTCTGTACGGGCTTCAAGCGCTGAGGAATCGGATCGCTGACGCGCCCAGCCAGATGGTTGAAGCGCGAGAAAAGTTGATCGAGCAATCCAAGTTGATTCACGAATCGCTGGTTGACCAACTGCTTGGGGTTGAGGGAATGTATGCGCCAGCTTCAAGATTTATTAGGGAGTCTGAAATTGTCAGAAATGTAGGACTGGAGTTCCAGGCCGAGCTTCGAGTGCTTCCGTCGTGGTATGAAATGTCGAGTTCTCTAGATGGCCGACGAAATGGCGACCATCCGGATTGGCTGAATGCACTGCCGCAGCGCATCGAAGATACTGGCTGGGCTCAGATTTCGTTTCAACTCCCGGAAATTCTTGACCGTCTTGAGGCGGAGCGTGGGGAGGCGTCGGCCACGTTCAGGCATCCAGAGTCTGCGCTGAGATCAAACGTTGAGCTAGAGGACTTTCTGATAAGCATATTCGACTTGGCATGGTTAGAGGTGCGGTTCGGGCTGACAGGGGATGGTGTTCCGTTGTCTCAGCTATCGCCTGGACAGCGCGGCCTTCTTCTCGCACTGTTTTATCTGGTTGTCGATCAAAGATCTACGCCTCTTTTGTTGGATCAGCCTGAAGAAAACCTCGATAACGCCACAATCGCGTCCAAGCTTGTACCGGCGATACATGAAGCCGCGGGCCGAAGGCAGACAATTGTAGTTACCCATAATGCAAACCTGGCGATAGTTGGAGATGCCGATCAAATTATTCTCTGCGAAGCGGAGAACGGAAAATTCACGATAAGCAGTGGGAGTATCGCCGAGCTAGATGTTGCCCGGTTTGCACTAGACGTCCTAGAGGGCACTAAGACCGCATTCGACAACCGTCGTCATAAGTATGAGGCTTTTCCTGAACTTGTTTAAATGTGAATCCGGTAAGTTGCGTAGCGAGAGACCGGTTGCGGAGCTTTGAATCGTAGATGCAGTACGAAAACTTGCCGTCTCGTCCGCGCCCGTGCTCGAGCGGCAAAACCAGCGGGCCTTGCGAGGTGGTGAGCTCCCTGAAGTCATCTGCCGTTAGGCCGCACTACGAAGTCAAAGGGTGCCCCCGCGCTGGCGAGGTTGCCGAGAACGTGTCTCGCCACTGGCCATAGGCTTGTGGCAGGTTTCGCGAACTCGCGCCGTTGTTGCATTCGTGGCAAAGCGACTACGCGCTGTGGGCTTCTTCGAATGCCGCTAGCAAGGTCGCGACGTTGTCTTTGTCGTGGTACATCACAATCGCGGATTCATTGTCGGTGTGCCGCGGTGGAATGTGCTCCTTCGTCATCTCTCCGAGAGCTCCGCAGTGCCGGGACCAATCCCAGTCCGCTGAGCCAGTGTTGCTCATGGTGCACGTGCAGGTCGCCCGACTAAGACGGAACTTCTGATCCGACCGGGATCGCTCTCGACTGCTGCGGATCGCGCGGCGATCTCACGCGACCGAGTCCGTCATCCATTGACGAACATCGGAAAGGACTTGGCGTGGGCGAGCCGCAGCGGAATACACGCGAATCTCCCTGTAGCAAGGGTGGTCGATACCTAGGGCTGGGAGATCGTCTTCGCGCAGCCGAACCACCCAGAACCCGGCTGCGAGCAGATCTCGGCTTTTGCGTTCATCGACGAGGATCTTCGCTGGTGCGCGGTGCCAATACGCGCCGTCGTATTCGATGACTACCGTATATCCGTCTACATCGACGCTGATGTCGGCGGTCCACGCTTTTCGGGTAGTGAAGGCTTTACTCCTGATCGTTTTGCCGGATCGGGCGTTGCCGAACGCCTCTTTGGCGGCGGTGTGGTGAGCCAGTTCGACCCGTGACTTGCCGGCTTGCCGGCAGTCCGGGCATTCGGCGCCGATCGAGCGGCTACTCAGCGGTGCCTGCCACGTGTGGTCGGGATTAATGGCGCAAATCCATTCTGGCACGAACGAAGTAGTAGTGTGTGGGCGTACGTTCCACGCGCTGAGCGGATTCGTCGGGCTCCACTCCGCGGCGAGCCCTGGATCGTGCCAGGCCAATGAGCCTAGGAAAGTACGGCAATCCGGGCATCGTAACCGTTGGTATTTGTCACGCGTAACTACACTGTCTTGCCATTCACAACCGCAGCAATCTGCTCGCCACCACACCGTTCGCTTCGAGTCCCACACCACATTCTGCGGTGTGAAGCGTCCGTTGAGCGTCGGATGCCACTGACCTGCGATCTCGGGCGAGGTGTCGGCGAGCCACCTTTTCTCCTTGGCAGCGCCGCGGCAACTCGGGCAGCCCGTTTGGAGGAACGTGGTGGGAGTCAACCTAGGGTGGTGTCCACGAGGACAATGGAATCGACGCAGCTGCGAGCCACCAGCAACCATCACCTCCCTAGGGTCGGCATCGTCAGCCCACGCGGCTGCAAGCTCCGGGACATCGGCGACCGGTGTCGTCTTCCACTCCGCGAACTTGAGACTCCGTACTTCGCGCTGGCGGGTCTCACAGTCCGGACAAATCGGCCGTTCGGTCATAGCGGCAGGCTTCGCCTCGAACCGAAGACCACACGTCGGGCACCGCCACCTGCAAATCCGGGTGGCAAGCACGGTCACCGTGCGAAACGTCGCGTCGTCATTGTGCTCGTGGTCCCACCAATCCACTGCAGGGGAGTCCGAGTCGGCTAGCAACTTCCGACCGGGGCGAGGACTGGCCGGATTTGATGATCGAGAGTTTCGGGAACATTCGCAATGCCAGCCGAAGTCCGCCATCCGTGCGGCGCTGATACGCGCACACTGGCGGCACTTAGCCACCACTGGGCCATTGCCATCGTCGCTAATCTCGTCGAGTGGGTCGATCAAGTCGTAACCGCACTCGTCGAGCCGGCCAACGATCTTATGCCTATCGACTGCGACTCCAGGAGTAGGTCCTCCGTTACCCGCCCACCCCCGCCAATGACACGCCCGACAGGTCAGAATGCCGGCCGCATTGTTGCCGATTACGTAATCAAGCTTGTAGTGAGCCTGGACACCGCAGGCTCGACAGGTCGTAAGACGCCACTCGCGTGGCTTCGTGAACGGCTCCGCTGGATCGAGGCCACCTGAGCGAACGATCGCGTCAATGCAGTCGAGACACCAAGATGGCTTCGTCCGGGTCGCGAACGCCGCCTTTCGTTGGCACCCTGGGGTTGAGCACGCCTGGGTCTTTGATCGGCCCAGGGATTTCGGACACTGGACCCGCTTAGGATAGGGATCTACTG
>NZ_JASHKS010000056.1:0-21514 GCF_030056835.1 Rhodococcus sp. IEGM 1372
CCTAGGATTTCCATTAACCGGTCCAACCCACGGGGACCAGTGCACATACGTCTGAGCGCTGCAATGGTCCATTCACGCAGATCGGCGTCCGGCGTGGATGGACCACTGCAGACGTCTGCGCGGTGCAATGGTCCATTGACGCGAACAAGGGTGGACGCGGGCGAGGGTGCACGCGGACCGAGTGGGCGAATCTGCAGAAGAGCCCAGCGTCAGCCGAGCAATCCCCAGTCTTCGAGGCCCTCGTACAGTGGCTTGCTCTGTGCCAGTTTCACGACGCGGTCCTTGAGGGAATCGCTGGCTTCACCGGTGGCCAGGGCGGTGGCGATGATGTCGGCGACCTCGGTGAACTCGGCTTCGCCGAATCCGCGGGTTGCCAGTGCGCCGGTGCCGATGCGCAGGCCGGAGGTGACCATCGGCGGGCGCGGGTCGAAGGGCACTGCGTTGCGGTTGACGGTGATGCCGACCTCGTGCAGGAGATCCTCGGCCTGCTGGCCGTCCATCTCCGAGTTGCGCAGGTCCACCAGTGCCAGGTGCACGTCGGTGCCGCCGGTGAGGACCGATACACCCTTGTCTGCGACGTCGGCACCGGTGAGACGCTCGGCGAGCAGTGATGCACCGAGGAGGGTGCGCTCCTGGCGTTCCTTGAACTCGGGCGTCGCAGCGATCTTGAAGGCGACTGCCTTGGCGGCGATGGCATGCATCAGCGGGCCGCCCTGCTGGCCGGGGAACACTGCGGAGTTGAGCTTCTTGGCCCATTCCTTCTTGGCCAGGATGATGCCGGAGCGGGGTCCGCCGAGGGTCTTGTGCACGGTGGAGGAGACGACGTCTGCGTACGGCACGGGTGAGGGGTGCACGCCTGCGGCGACGAGTCCGGCGAAGTGCGCCATGTCGACCCAGAGCAGTGCGCCCACTTCGTCGGCGATGGAGCGGAACGCAGCGAAGTCCTGGTGGCGCGGGTAGGCCGACCAGCCGGCGATGAGCACCTGCGGCTTGGCGGCGATGGCCTGCTTGCGCACCTCGTCCATGTCGATCCGGTGGTCTTCCTTCGACACCCCGTAGGACTCGACCTCGTAGAGCTTGCCCGAGAAGTTCAGCTTCATGCCGTGCGTGAGGTGGCCGCCGTGGGCGAGGTCGAGGCCCATGATCTTGTCGCCCGGGTTGATCAGTGCCATCAGGACCGCGGCGTTGGCCTGCGCTCCGGCGTGCGGCTGCACGTTCGCGAACTCGGCACCGAAGAGTTCCTTGGCGCGGTTGCGCGCGAGATCCTCGACGATGTCGACGTGCTCGCAGCCGCCGTAGTAGCGGCGGCCGGGGTAGCCCTCGGCGTACTTGTTGGTCAGGACGCTGCCCTGGGCCTGCAGCACCGCGCGGGGAACGAAGTTCTCCGAGGCGATCATCTCCAGCGTGTCGCGCTGACGCCCCAGCTCACCGGCCATCGCTTCGGCGACCTCGGGATCGAGTTCGGCCAGTGACAGGTTGTTGACGTCAGTCATAACAGGAGTCTCCAAGGGACAGCAGAATAAAGGGGGCCAGGCCAGTTTACGAGACGCGCAGTGCACCGGGTGTCAGTGGCTCGTCGAGCAGCCTGCCGAACAGGTGCGCGCGCTCACTGCCCGTCTCACCTCGGTCCAGCCAGCCGGCGAGCAGCTTGTAACCCTCGACGTAGGTGCTGATGTACGCCCGCCACAGCGGGGAGGACAGAAACCGCAGGCTGTGCCGGGCGCGCTGCGGCGATGCCAACGACCATCGCTCCAGGTAGGCGGCCACGTCGTCCTCGCTCTTGTGCTGATCGTGCAGCAGCAACGCGGCGTCCTGCCGCACCCCCAACAGCTGGCTCGACGCGGCCGCGAGACGCTCGGCCTTCTCGCCGTCGAATCGCAGTCCCAGATCGGCGTAGATCTCCTGTGCCCACAGGCCCCAGCCTTCGCCGACGACGGCACCGAGCGCGTGATCGGCCAGGCCCTCGGCCATCAGGCACTGCGGGGTGTTCACCACGAACAGTGTCTGCTCGAGTTGGCCCTCACCGACCAGTCCGGTCTCCTTGCGGCAGTGTTCGGTGTGGTGGCCCGGGTAGGACTCGTGCGCGATCAGGTGCGGCAGGTTGGCCATCTGCTGTTCGATGTCGGAGTTGATGGCGACGGTGGACTGGAAATTGCCGAGGTAGTAGTTGAATCCGGACCACGGCTTGTCGCCCACGACCTCGTAGGTGACCTTCTCGGTGTCGGGCAGCGTGTATTCGGCGCGGACGCGGTCGCGCAGCGCGGACGAGAACGCCTCGACGCAGTCCTGCAGTCGGTCGGCCGGAATGACGTCGGCACGGCGATGCGCGATCAACCGTTCGCCGAGCGACCCGGGACCGGCGAGAACCTCGTCCATCTTGCGGTGTGCCTGCAGGTACTGGTCCTGATCGCCGGCGGAGATTCGGACGTCGAAGTAGGCGTGGACCTCGTCGACGAAGCCGATGTCCTCGCCTGCGAACTTGCGCGCCGAGCATTCGAGTGCCCGCAGGTGGACGTCGAGGAACGTCGTGCGCTCGGGTGTCAGATCGACGTTGCCGAGCTCGGCGCGCAGTGTCTGTGCTCGACGGATCAGCTCACGCGGCTCGGGGGCCGGGGCGTTCTCGGTGATACGACGCAACTCGGGATCGCCGGTGTACGCGTCGACGAATCCGTCTTCGAGCCGGTCGAAACTCAGGCCCAGCAACAGGTATTCGCGAACCAGGGTAGAAGCATCCATAACCGAACCCTAGTACGGCGAACGACCCCGCCCGTGCGCGATCGACCGGCACCGAGCACAATCTGGAACCATGCGACTCGCGCTCGACAGGAGCTCAGCCGAACCCTCTGCAGCTCCGATGTGGCAAGAGTGGAGCCTGCGGAACGATTTTGGTCGGAGTCGTGCGTGAGCGAGTCCAGTCCGTATGTCGAGTTCGACCGTGTGCAGTGGCGCACGCTGCGTCAATCCACGCCGTTGGTGCTGACCGAGGAAGAACTCGTCGGTCTGCGTGGTCTGGGCGAACAGATCGATCTCGACGAGGTGGCCGAGGTCTACCTACCGCTCGCACGACTGATTCACCTCCAGGTCGCGGCCAGGCAACGACTGTTCGCCGCGACCGCGACGTTCCTCGGTGAGAAGCACCCCGACCGTCAGGTCCCGTTCGTCATCGGTGTCGCAGGGAGCGTCGCCGTCGGAAAGTCGACGACGGCCCGTGTGCTGCAGGCACTCCTGGCCAGGTGGGACCACCATCCGCGGGTCGATCTGGTCACCACCGACGGATTCCTGTACCCGACGGCCGAGCTCATGCGTCGAGGCATATTGCACCGCAAGGGTTTTCCCGAGAGCTACGACCGGCGCAAGTTGCTCAGATTCGTCACCGAGGTCAAGTCCGGGACCGAAGAGGTGGGCGCACCGGTCTATTCGCACGTCTCGTACGACATCGTCAAGGGCCAGTACCACATGGTCCGGCAGCCCGACATCCTGATCGTGGAGGGGCTCAACGTATTACAGACCGGGCCACGGTTGATGGTCTCGGATCTGTTCGACTTCTCGATCTACGTCGACGCGCGAATAGAGGACATCGAGAGCTGGTACGTCAAACGCTTTCTGGCATTGCGCAAGACGTCGTTCACCGACCCGTCCTCGCACTTCCACCACTATGCGGGCCTGTCCGACGACCACGCGCAGATCGCGGCCGAGGATCTGTGGCATTCGATCAACCTGCCGAATCTGGTGGAGAACATCCTGCCGACACGACCGCGAGCGACGATGGTGCTGCGCAAGGACAACGACCACGCGATCAACCGGCTGCGGCTTCGTAAGTTGTAGAGCTCAGATACCGAAGCGCCGATGTCTGGCCGCGAAGTCACGCAGCGCCCGCAGGAAGTCGACGCGTCGGAATTCGGGCCAGTAGGCCTCGGTGAACCAGATTTCCGAGTAGGCGCTCTGCCACAGCAGGAAGCCGGAGAGTCGCTGTTCGCCCGAGGTGCGGATGACGAGGTCCGGATCGGGTTGGCCGGAGGTGTAGAGGTGGCTACCGATCTCGTCGACGTTGATGGAGGCCACCAGCTCGTCACCGCTGACGCCCTCGGCGATCTTCTCGGTCACCAGGGACTGCACGGCGTCGGCGATTTCCTGCCGACCGCCGTATCCGACGGCAACGTTGACGTGTGTTCCCGACCGTCCCTCGGTGAGCGCAGCCGCTTCCTTGAGTCGACGCGCGGTCGACGCGGGCAGCAGATCGAGGGTGCCGACGAGTTTGACGCCCCAGTTCATCTCGGGTCCGCAGATCTCCTCGACGACGTCGGTGATGATGTCGAGCAACGAATCCAATTCGTCGGCGTCGCGGCGGAGATTCTCGGTGGAGAGCAGGTAGATGGTCGCCATCTCGATTCCGGCTGCGTCACACCAGCCGAGCATCTCGGCGATCTTCAGTGCGCCCATGCGGTGCCCGTGCGCGACGTCGGTGAACCCGTTCTCGCGAGCCCAGCGGCGATTGCCGTCGCACATCACCGCAACGTGCCGCGGGTGCTGCACGCCTTCGAGCTGGCTCAGCAGACGCCGCTCGTACACGTTGTAGAGAACGCCGCGGACCTTCTGCGGAATGATCACCACTGCTTCGTCACCACTGCCCCGTCACCGCTGCTCTCATCACCACGAAGGATCACCTTACGCCGACGTCTGCGAGGCGGTCGCCGGTACAGTAGCGTCAGAACCTACGGTTGCGTAGGTTCAAGGCGGCGGCACGGGAGGCAATCGACATGACGATGTTCGGACTCGACGAGATACCCGTCAAACCTCGTATGCGCGGCTGGATTCACCTGTACGCGTTCGGCGTGGCGGTGGTGTGCGCGATCACTCTCGTCACGCTCGCGTTCAGCATGGTCTCGGTCAGTGCGGGTGTGGCCGTGAGCGTGTATTCCATCACCGTCTGCGGCGTGTTCGGGGTCAGTGCCACTTACCACCGCGTGCACTGGAAGACCACGGCGTCGCAGATCTGGATGAAGCGCGCCGACCATTCGATGATCTTCCTGTTCATCGCAGGTAGCTACACCCCGTTCGCCGTGCTGGGTCTCCCCGGCTCCACCGGACGCACGTTGCTCGTCGTCGTATGGGCCGGGGCCCTCGCCGGGGTGGCCCTGAAGATGTTGTGGCCCACCGCTCCCCGCTGGGTCGGGGTACCGCTGTACCTGCTCCTCGGCTGGGCGATCGTCCCGGTCGCACCCACGCTGATCGACCACGTCGGCTACGCGCCGTTCGTCTTGCTGCTCGTGGGCGGAGTCTTCTACAGCATCGGAGCCGTGCTGTACGCCACCAAGTGGCCGAATCCATGGCCGACGACTTTCGGCCATCACGAGTTCTTCCACGCGGCAACGGTATTGGCGGCAACCTGCCACCTGGTTGCCGTCTGGCTCGTACTGTTCTGATCGACCTCAGGTGGTTCGGGATGCCTTGTCTCGATACATCAGTGCGTCGGCGCGCTGAATCAGCCGGTCTCTCGACTCCCCCGACTCACGTACTGCGACGCCCACGCTCACCGATACCCCGAGCAGATTCGATCCGAACGGCACCGGCTCGCCGCAGATCGCCGACCGCACCGATTCGGTGACTTCGGCGGTGTCGAGGCCCGTCGACCCGTCGAACGTCACCGCGAACACGAACTCGTCTCCTGCGTATCGGCCGACGACGCTCCCGCGCGGCGACCACTGGTGCAGTCGACGGCCCGCGGCCTCGAGCACGGCGTCACCTGCCGGATGACCGTGCGCGTCGTTGATGGATTTCAACCGATCGACGTCGACGAAGGCCAGGGCAACCGGCAGATCCTCGGCGATCCATTCGTCGACGTGGGCGAGCAGAGGACCTCGTCGCAGCAATCCGGTCAGCTCGTCGCGCTCGGCGCGATCGCGCCAATGAACGGTGTCGTCGACGACGGGATTGACCAGGTCCAGCAGTGCGACGATGAACCGTCGCCCGGCGATCGTCGAGATTCCGACGTGCATCCAGCAGGAGACGACCTCCCCGTCGACGCGCCGCACTCGACGCAGAGCTCCGATCGGTCGACCGTGGTCGGTGGGGCCTGCCTCGGGGTAGCGGTGCTCGAGTTGGACCGCGATACGCGTCGCCGATGCGCGATCCCCGAGCGGCACGAAATCTGCAACGGGGCGACCGATCATGTCGTCCACGGCGCACCCGAGCACGCCCTCGCACAGGGTGTTGGCCCCGACCACCTCGTAATGCATCGAGTGCACCATGGCCGCCATCGGAACCGCGGCCACGAACTGGGCGACAGCAGCGCGCTGGTCGTCGGTCACCGCCTCGTGCACGGTGTCCGCACGCACCACACCCTCATTCATGACGCCTTCACTCATGACACCGTCGATCCATTGGTAGACGCTCGACCGCCCCAGGCCGAGGAAACTCCCGGCAACAGTACTGTTGCTCCGTCGAAGCATCGACGAGCGTGGTCAACTCCGCAGCGCGAACCGCAATTCTTCGGCAGAGGTCACAGGACGGTCGCACACGAAGCCACGACACACGTACGCCGTTTCGAGGCCGTCGACCGGTGGACGGTCGGTCAGCAGCACCGACGAATCCGTCACGCCTGCGACCACCACGGAACCGCCAGGGGCCAGAGCCCGGACGGCCGAGAGCAGGTCACCGCCGGGTGCCGTCGACACCGCGACCTGAATGGGACCGCGAACGGACGCTTCCGCGACCGCCAGCCAATGGCCACCGGACCTGGGTGCTCGTTCGAGAATCGAGGCCGATCGTGCCAGCGACGCAGCCGCCAGTTCGCCGTACCGCGCCGAGGAGGTGTGATCGACCAACGCCGCTGCGGTGAGCAGCGCCTCGGCCATCGTCGACGCGCCCGACGGGGTGGCCCCGTCGATCGGGTCACGAGGCCGGGTCACGAGAGTCTCGGCATCGTCGGCGGTGTCGAACCACGCTCCGACGTCGTCCGGGTCGGCGAAGTGGTCGATCGCGGCATCGACGATCGACGTCATGCGCTCGGTCCACACCGTGTCTCCGGTGGCCTGGAACAACGCTGCCGCCGCGACCGCGAGAGCCGCGTAGTCCTCGAGCACACCGGTGGCCTCACCGACTGCACTGCCGAGTGAGGCGCGGCGGACTCGGCCCGACTCGACGTGGCCGGCGAACAGTTGCTCGCCGCACTCGACTGCCGCGTCGACCCATCGCGGTTGCCCCAACCCGGTCCCGGCCTCGATCAACGCCGTGATCGCCAACCCGTTCCACGCGGTGACGACCTTGTCGTCGCGGCCCGGTTGCGGCCGAGTCGCGCGAGCGGCGAACAACGTGCTGCGCACTCGGGCGAACCGGTCGTAGTCCTCGGGTTCGGCGGGCAGCTGCAAGACCGACATGCCGGCCTCGAACGTGCCTGCCGAGTTCACCGCGAACAGCCCCGCTGCCCACACACCGTCCTCGAAGCCGAGTGTCTCGGTCAGTTGCTCCGGAGTCCACGCATACGTCAGACCCTCGATGCCCTCGGTGTCGGCATCGAGGGCCGACGCGAAACAGCCGTTGGCCGTGCGTAATTCACGCAGCATGAACTCCGCGGTGTCCGACGCCACCCGCCGGGCGAGCGCATCGTCGTCGACTCGCGCTGCGTGCGCGTAGAACCGCAACAGCAGGGCGTTGTCGTAGAGCATCTTCTCGAAGTGCGGGACGATCCACTCGGCATCGACGGAGTAGCGCGCGAATCCCCCGCCCAGTTGGTCGTAGATACCCCCGCGGGCCATGGCCGACGCGGTACGGCGCACGACGCCGAGGACCTCGGTGTCGCCGGTGCGCTCGTAGTGCCGGAGCAGACCTTCGAGCAACGCGCCGGGTGGGAACTTCGGTGCTCGGCCGAAGCCGCCGTAGAGGGTGTCCTCGTCGGCGCAGATCGCGGAGACCGAGGCCGCCAATGCATCGGCGTCGATAGGGCGACCGCCTGCGGGCACGCCTGCGCTGTGTTTGCGAAGTTCGGTGACGATGTCGGCGGAGGCGTCGAACACCTCCTGTCGCCGCGTCGACCAGGTGTCGGCGATCGCGGTGAGCAACTGCTGGAACGACGGCATTCCCTGACGCGGAGCCGGCGGGAAGTAGGTACCGCAGTAGAACGGTTCGGTGTCGGGGGTCAGGAAGCACGTCATCGGCCACCCACCCTGGCCGGTCATCGCGACGGTGGCGTTCATGTACACCGCGTCCAGGTCGGGTCGTTCCTCGCGATCGACCTTGATGCAGACGAAATGCTCGTTCATCAGCGACGCGGTCGCCTCGTCCTCGAACGACTCGTGTGCCATGACATGACACCAGTGGCACGCCGAGTATCCGATCGACAGCAGGATCGGAACATCGCGATCGCGAGCGGACTGCAGTGCCTGCGGTCCCCACTGCTGCCAGTGCACCGGGTTGTCCGCATGTTGCTTCAGATACGGGCTGGTGGACTCACCCAGGGCATTGGCGTCGAGCATCAGGGCTCGTCGGAGACGGCGGGTTTGGTTCGGTTCTGTTCCGGTGGAAACGGATCTGCCAACCCGCCGCGATCGGTCCCCTCGTCGAGAGCCTGATCCAACGTCGGATCCTCCTGCTCGAAGGTAGCGGGCAGACGCTTGATCTTCTTGTTCATGGACCAGATCAGCAGTGCCGTTCCGACCAACAGCGCGACCAGGATCACCAGACCGATGGGCGAGGACTTACCGAATTCGGGACCGGTCGGCTGCTGGGCGAGGATCGAAACGATCATTTGTCGGTCTCTTCTATTCCGGCGAACAGGTCCGTCTCGGGCAGCGACGTCGTGACCCGAGTGCGGGCCAGCTCGAACTCTTCGGTGGGCCACAGCTTGCGCTGCACGTCCAGCGGCACGGCGAAGAACGAGCCGTTGGGATCGATCTGCGTCGCGTGTGCGCGGAGAGCGTCGTCGCGCTGCTCGAACCAGTCACCGACGGTGACCTGAGTGGTGATGCGGCCGATGATCTCGTCGCGCTGGCCGTCCCACCGCTTCAGCCAGTCCACGAACGGGCTCTCCTCGCCGCGATCGATGAACCAGTCGTGGAACAGCTGCATGCGCTTACGGATGAATCCGTGGGAGTAGTACAGCTTGAGCGGAGTCCAGGGCTCACCGGCGTCGGGGAAGCGTTCGGGATCGCCCGCTGCCTCCCATGCCGCCATCGAGACCTCGTGGCACCGGATGTGGTCCGGGTGCGGGTACCCGCCGCGTTCGTCGTACGTGGTGATGACGTGCGGCTTGAACTCGCGAACCACCTTCACGAGCGCCTCGGTCGAGACCTCCAACGGGACCAACGCGAAACAGCCGTCGGGAAGCGGCGGGAGCGGATCGCCCTCGGGCAACCCGGAGTCCTCGAACCCGAGCCACGTCTGCTGCACGCCCAGCACTCGGGCGGCCTCGGCCATCTCCTCACGCCGAACCTCGTGGATGCGCTCGTGCACGCCCGGAATGTCCATCGCCGGATTGAGGATGTCTCCCCGCTCGCCACCGGTCAGGGTGACGACCAGAACATCGTGTCCTTCGGCCGCGTAGCGAGCCGTTGTCGCAGCGCCTTTGCTGGATTCGTCGTCGGGATGGGCATGCACTGCCATGAGCCGCAGTCCGGACACGTTCTTCCTCACCTCGGATTCGCCTGATTCTTGCCTGCCCCTATAGTTCCATCTGACGCCGACAGGCCCCCAGCGGCACCCCCGAATCGATCCCGAGAGCGGCCATGACCAACGCACTTCCCGCAGGTAGATACCCGTCGGGTTCAGGCCCGAGCGGTATTCGACAGGCCCCCAAACGTGCGACGAAGATCGCACTGGTGGCACTGGTCCTGCTGGTCGGGCTGGGCGTGGCCTACTACGCGTACAGCAAGTTCTCGGTCAAACCGATCGAGGGCAGTCAGCTCTCGTTCGACATCGTCGACGAGGACACGATGTCGATCAGGTTCAGCGTCACCCGGCAGGATCCCGAGCAGCCCGCTGTCTGCATCGTCCGCGCTCGCTCGCGCGACGGCTCCGAGACCGGCAGGCGCGAGGTGTACATCCCACCGGAGTCGGCGTCCACCACCGTGGAGATGACCACCGAGGTGACGACGTCGGCCGCCCCTGCCGTCGGCGACGTCTACGGCTGCACCCTCGATGTTCCCGAATATTTACGAGCCCGATAGGCGAACTGCCTGTTCGTGGTAAGGTCGGGTCATACACGGCCACCGCAGAAGGTGCCGTGTATTGCTGCATTGCGGGCAGGGTTCACCTGCGAACGATGACGACGGCTCCAGGATGTGGGCCGACCAAGGGGATCCAACCATTGGAGTCCCCTGTTCGTTGCGTGCCCTACCTGCTCAGAAACCG
This sequence comes from Rhodococcus sp. IEGM 1372, assembly GCF_030056835.1. Taxonomy (NCBI): domain Bacteria; kingdom Bacillati; phylum Actinomycetota; class Actinomycetes; order Mycobacteriales; family Nocardiaceae; genus Rhodococcus; species Rhodococcus sp. IEGM 1372. The sequence goes on from NZ_JASHKS010000056.1 coordinate 10,345, forward strand.
GAATCCGAGCTCGAGATTCCGACTACGAGGGAGTGATCGAGATGACCGAGACCCAGGTGACCTGGCTTACCCAGGAATCACACGACAGGCTCAAGAGCGAACTCGACCAGCTCATTTCCAATCGCCCCGTCATCGCCGCCGAGATCAACGAGCGTCGCGAAGAGGGCGATCTGAAGGAGAACGGCGGCTACCACGCTGCGCGCGAGGAGCAGGGCCAGCAGGAAGCACGTATCCGCCAGCTGCAAGAGCTGCTCAACAACGCGAAGGTCGGCGAGGCGCCCACCCAGTCCGGCGTCGCTCTGCCCGGATCGGTCGTCAAGGTCTACTACGACGGCGACGAGTCCGATACCGAGACGTTCCTGATCGCCACCCGCGAAGAGGGTGCCCGCGACAACAAGCTCGAGGTGTACTCCCCCGCGTCCCCGCTGGGCGGATCGCTCATCGACGCCAAGGTCGGCGACACCCGTGAGTACACGCTGCCCAACGGCAAGACCATGAAGGTCACCCTCGTCAGCGCGGAGCCGTACCACACCTAGGCCTGCTCACGAGAAGACATGAAAGCACCCCCGGTCGCCGAGCGACCGGGGGTGCTTTTCTGCGTGGATGTCAGGCGGTCATCGTCTTCTGGTACTTGCGCACCGACAGCGGCACGAACACCACGAGCATCAACACGACCCAGATCAGGGTGTAGAGCACGGGGTTCTGCAGTGGCCACACCTCCGGCGGCGGTGCCATCGGGTTGGTGTTGCCGAACTGCTCTCGCACCGCCAACGTCACCGACGAGATCGGATTCCACTCCGCGATGGTCTTGAGCACGGTGGGGAAATTGTCGATCGGGACGAAGGTGTTGGCGATGAACGTCAACGGGAAGATCACGATGAACGACGCGTTGTTGAAGATCTCGGGCGACCGCACGATCAGACCAACCAGGGCCATCACCCACGAAATCGAGTACGCGAACAACAGCAGCAGCACGTACCCCAGCAGGGCGTCGAAGAACGAGGACGTGATGCGCCACCCCACGAGGAGTCCGGTGAGCGACATGATCGTGATGGTGACGAGGTTGTTGCCCACATCTGCTGCGGTCCGCCCGATCACGACGGCCGATCGTGCCATCGGCAACGACCGGAACCGATCCATCACGCCCTTCTGCAGATCCTCGGCCAGCGACGATCCGGTGAGGGAGGCACCGAAGATCATCGTCTGTACGAAGATGCCGCCCATCAGGAAGCTCTTGTAGTCGATTCCGGGGACATCGATCGCACTGCCGAAGACGTACGCGAACAGCAGGACGAACATGATCGGCGAGAGCGTCGCGAAGAACAGTAGGTCGGGAACTCGCTTGAGCTTGATCAGATTTCGCTTGGTGATGATCGCGGAATCCAGAAGAACGTTGCTCATTTCTCTTCCTCCGCCGTCTCGGGTTCGCCGGTGGTCTGACCGGTCAGACTCAGGAACACATCGTCGAGGTTCGGCCGCCGAAGACCGACGTCGACCACTCCGATTCCGTTGTCCTCCAGCTGGGCCAGCGCCGTGGACAGGTCCTTCGATCCCCCGTTGACGGGCATGACGATCCGGCCCACCTGATCGTCGAGGGTGGGTGGTTCGACGCCGATCGGAGCGAGGATCTGCATCGCTCGCTCGGCCTGGGACCGATCGGTCAGCACGAATTCGACTCGCTCGCCGCCGGTTTGGGCCTTGAGCTCGTCGGCCGTGCCACGCGCGATGATCTTGCCCTTGTTCAGCACGATGATCGAATCGGCCAACCGGTCGGCCTCCTCCAAGTACTGGGTGGTCAACAGAATCGTCGTGCCGTCGCGAACGAGATCTGCGATGAACTCCCACATGGTGATTCGGCTACGTGGATCGAGTCCGGTGGTCGGCTCGTCGAGGAACACCACCCGTGGTCGACCGATCAGGCTGGCCGCGATGTCGAGTCGCCGACGCATACCACCCGAGTACTGCTTGGCCGTCCGGTCGCGTGCGTATTCCAGATCGAATCGTGCGAGCAGTTCGTCGGCCCGCTTCTTGGCCTCGGCCTTGCGTAGGCCGAACAATCGGCCGACCATCTCGAGATTCTCGTACCCGGTCAGATACTCGTCCACGGCCGCGAACTGACCGGTCAGCCCGATCGTGCTGCGCACCTCGTTGGCCTGCGTCGCCACGTCGAGCCCGAAGATCCGGGCCGAGCCGGAAGTCGCTTGCAGCAAGGTGGCGAGAATACGGACCGCCGTGGTCTTTCCCGCACCGTTGGGGCCGAGCACACCCAGCACCGTGCCCTCGGGAACGGTGAAACCGATCCCGTCGAGCGCGACGTTCTTGCCGTACCGAAGTACGAGGTCCTCTACTTCTATAGCGTTCGCCATGGCCCTCTCCCGTTTCTCTACTGGTCGGTGTAAGGACTTCCGAACGCGTAGAGATTAACCGGTCTTGATCGGACCGGGCGTCCACAGACCCGAACGCTGGACCTCTTCTGCTGTGATCTGCGCCGCCTGCGCCGTTTCGTCGTACGGGATGTACTGCTCGATCGACCCCCAGTCGCGGTCCCAGTCGCCGTCCAGATACGACGGGATGGTGCGAGCGGAGGCGACGATGTCGATCCACCCGAGCGGTCCACCGCCGAAGTGGTCCTGCCACGCGTTGGTGATGACGGCACCGCTGCGGTCCGGCAGCACCCGGTACTGCGGAACTTCGGCAACCCCGAGGCGGTGATCGAACGGATGCTGGCAGGGGAAGTTGAAGCCGACCTCCCAGTCCAGCATCACCGGAGCGTCACGACCGACGACCTCGTTCAACGTCTGGGTACGCGGAACCCGCGGCGGGGTGATCGCCAACCACTGGTCGGAATCTCGATCGTTGTCGGCAACCACGAGCCGAATCGTGTTGGCACCGGCCGGGATCCGATCCATCGGCACGCGCAGGTTGCGCCACGACGGCGTCGGGCCGATGTCGATGGGGGTCACCCGTCCCTGCGCCTGTCCGTCGACTCCGTACTCGAGTTCGAGGCTCTGCCCGTACGTGACTATGCCGTCGGAGTCCACCGAGCGGATGCGTCCGGCAGCGGCGATCGAGATCAGGTCGCCGGGATCGGCAGGCAGTGCGTACCACCCGGTCGTCAGCGTGGCGGGGGCGTCGGATCCGAACGAACCGAGCACCGGCACGGTGGCCGGATCCAATCCGAACGGCAATGCGCTACCGCCGGTTCCGGCTCCGGTGGTCGACGTCGGCTGCTGCTGCTCGTCGGTGTCGACGGTGTTCGAGGTGCCCGACGCCGAGGACTCCTTGTCTGCGGTGAGGTCGCCCGCCACACCGTCGGGGGTGAACCCGTCGTTCTCTTCGCCCAGCGCAGCGAAGGCATCCCCGGTGACCGGTTGCAGCACATCGGCATTGGGGTTCGTCTCGAGCAACACGTCGTTGGCGAGGCCGCACGTGTCGCCGGCAAGCGCCGAGAGATTCGATTTCGCGACCGAGTACGACGGCCACTGCGCCACAGCACCCTTGGCCATCGACGCAACGGCCACCAGCACCATCAGTGCTGCCCCGACAGCGATCGGCGGCACCGACCACCATCGCGCCATCGGTTTGTCGGTGCGCACGTACGGCGCGCGGAGATGGAACCAGACGGCTGCGAGCAACAGCAGCAGGGTCAGGCCGAGGAACATGGTCGAGATGCCGAGACCGGCAACGAGGATCGGCTTGTCCCAGAACGGAACTCCCCAGGCCGAGACGTACCAGTACCCGTTGGTTCCGGTGAACGCGACGGCCATCACGAACGAGACCGACGCGGCGAACAGCAGTCGGTTGCGCCGCGATCGCAGTACCGCCGCGCCGGTCGCCACGGCTGCGAGCACCGCAACCGATGCGGCGAGTCCGGCGAAGACCCCGAAGTGGTGTGTCCACTTGGTGGGGGTGACCATCATCAAGGCCATAGCCCCGACGGTGATGCCGACGATCCGCCGCGCCGGTCCTGTTGCGGTACCGGGGATCTTGCCGCCCTTGCGCAGCATGGCGACGACGACCGCGATCAGCGAGACGATCATCACGAACACTCCGAAGCGGCGTGCGAGCGAGCCGTCGATGTCCATGTTCATCAGCCACTGGTAGCGCAGGTACTCGTCGAACCAGGCCTGGCTCGGCCCGGCCGCGTTGTGCACCCGCTGCATCTCGAGCATGCCGGCCACGGTCTGGTTGCCGAATGCGAACACCAGAACCACCGTGCCCGACGCGATCAGCGGGGCCAGCAACGTCGCCGCGCCCAAGGCCGTGCTACCGAACTGCCGGGCCCGAGCGACGACGATCTGCAGCACCGGCCTGGCTCCGGCGATCAGCGGTGCGAAGCAGATGAAACCGGAGGGTCCGTGGGTGACCGTCAACGCCGCGATGAGTATCGCCGCGGCCGCGGGCAGCAACCTGCGGGTCGCGATCGAGCGCTCCACCGAACACCATGTCAGCAGTACTCCGAGTGCCACGAACGGTTCCGGGCGCAGACCGTTGTTGTACGGCAGCCAGAACGCGAGCAGCACCAGCCCGCCGGTCCACAGGGCAGTCTTCGAGGCGCGAGCAGCAGCCCCGAACCGCGGAATCACCTCGCGGCTGATGACGAGCCACGCCACGACCGCGCAGATCAGCGTCGGCAGGCGCATCCAGACACTGGCCGTCGAGACGTGCGACATGATTCCGAACATGTCGTACAGCGGCGTTCCGAACGGTGTCTCGGGCACACCGAAGTAGCGGAAGTAGTTGGCCATGTACCCGGCGTGATCGGCCGTACGCGCCATGCCCAGCTGGTAACCGTCGTCGGAGGTGTTCGCGCCGATCAGATGCCACACCAGCAACGTCCCGATCACCACAGCATCGGCAGCACCGAACGTCCACCAGCGACGCGGCAGGAACCGTCGGGCACGTCGGCCGTCGGACAGGTCGAGGCGGTGCAGCGCCACCAGCGAGATGCCCGTGGCGAGGACCCCGACGATCATCGCGAACCACTTCAGCGCACTGGGTGTGGACGAGAATCGACTGTCGAGCTGCGCTGTCAGCGTCAGACCGTCGACGGTGCCGCGAAGATCGCTGAACACTCCGACCAGCTGCGGCCGAACATCGCCCTCGCGCGTCACGGTGTCGGCACCGGTCAGCCCGACGGTGGTCGCCGTGCCGTTCGAGGTGATCGTCAACTCGCAGTCGTCCGCAGTCGAAGGGCTCAGCTCCGAGATCGGCTTCTCTAGGAGAACAGAATCACGCAACGTCACCTTCAGTTGCGATGCCTCACCACCCGTGACCTCGGCGACGAGACCGTAGCGATAGGCGTCGGGCGATCCCTCGGGCGAGGTGGACAGCAACAGCCCGCCGTCGGGCAACAGATTCGCGGCAGCACACGGGACCGTCGCGTCGACGCTGATCGGGGTGTATCCGACGAGTGGAGCCTCGACACTGGCGATCGTGTCCGACTGCGGCCACGTCAGGGAGGACTGTTGCTGCTCGATCGGCAACAGCGGTATCGCGATCGTCAGCAGGATTCCCAGGACTGCGGAGACGATCGCGACGAGCCGAGCCATGCAAATATCTCCCACCGATGTCCTGGTCCAAGTCGCTGATCAAGGTACCAGCCGGGGTCGAGCGAACCCGGCACGCTGATCGTGCGGAAATGTGCTCGACGCAGAACAGTTTCCTTCCGACCGATGCTCCGGTTCGGACAACCTTCGCTGTGGCACACTCAGCCCGATGATCAGCCCGATGACGGTGCATGTCGACGACACCGGTGCTGATTCCATTGCCGCGCGAATAACGACCCCATCGGGCGTCGAAGTGCGAGTGAGAACCGAGTCGAATTACTCGCTGGACCATTCCTCCACTCCCTGGCTTCCTCCGCTCCTGACCGCCGGTATGCGCAAAGGGTGGGATGTCTCTTTCGACGGACCCGTGGATTCGACGGCACTTCGAGGTGCATCCGAGGCTCAGAAGATCTTCCTGGACTGGTATCCCAAGCGTTTTCGAGAGGTATCGATGTCGGCGGCACCCGGCCGCGTCGCCACCGGCGCGACGGGAGTGGGTTGCTTCTTCAGCGGGGGCGTCGACAGCTTCTACTCGGCAATCATGGAATCCGACCGCATCACCCACCTGGTCTTCGTGCACGGTTTCGATATCGGTATCGACGACGAGAGTTTGGCGGCCAGAGCTTTGGCCGGAGCCCGAGAGTCGGCGGCGGAATTGGGAAAGCCGTTGATCGAGGTGAAGACCACGATCAGGTCGGCCTTCGCCGACCGACTCCCTCTCGATTGGGGATACGACTTCCACGGTGCCGCGTTGGCGCACGTCGGCCTGGCGTTGTCGGAGCACCTGAGCACCGTCATCATCCCGTCCTCGAACTGCCGCGAGGAACTCGCACCGTGGGGCTCTCATCCTGACCTCGACCCGTTGTGGTCGAGTAGCTCGGTCGCCTTCGAGCATCACGAACTCGATCTGCACCGTCTGGGCAAAATTCGTCGAATCGGCGAGAACCGGACCGCGATGAACCATTTGCGGGTCTGCTGGGAGAACCTCGACGGGGAATTCAATTGCGGCAGATGTGCCAAATGCGTTCGCACACAGATCGGGCTGGCGGCCGCGGGTGCACGGTGCACGACTTTCCCCGAAACCATGGATGTGCGCGCTGTGGCTCGAATGCACATGAGAAGCCGCGATCGCGGCTATCTGAGAACCTCACTCGCGGCGATGCACGATGCCGGTGTCACCGACACAGAACTGCAGCGGGCCGTGAACACCGCAATACGCCGAAGTTATTGGACCCCGGCGCTTTTCCACGTGCGTCGTGCAGGTTCGTATATCGGCCAGGTGATCCGTCGAAGTCTGCGGCGTTGAATCGGTTGTGTCGACCAGCAGGTCAGTTCTCCACGTGCACGGCGTATCCGGCCGCACCGAGTGCATCGAGCACCGAGCCGCGGTGGTCCGGTCCGCGGGTCTCGACGGTCAACATCACGTCGACCTCTTCGAGCCCCAGGCGTCCGCCCGTACGGGAGTGGACGACGTCGACAACGCTGGCACCGGCGTCGCGCACCACGCCGAGCACCCCGGTGAGCCCACCCGGCTTGTCCGAAATCGTCACACGCACAGCGAGATAGCGTCCACCCGCTCGGAGACCATGAGTGATGACGTGGGTGAGCAGCAGCGGGTCGATGTTTCCGCCGGAGAGGACGGCGCACACCGAACCGGTCAATCCGAGCTCGTCCGCGGAATGCGTCATCAGCGCTGCCACCGCTGCCGCCCCGGCCGGTTCCACGATCAGTTTCGCGCGTTCGATGCACAGCACCAACGCCCGCGACAGCGCATCCTCGCTGACGGTCACCACGTCGTCGACCCATCCCTGCACGTGATCGAACGGCACCGATCCGGGCAGGCCGATCGCGATGCCGTCGGCCATCGTCGACATCGATGTCAACGCGATCGGGTGCCCCGCCTTCAGCGATGCAGGCCACGCGGCTGCGCCCTCGGCCTGCACGCCGACGATCCTGATACCGGGCTTGGTCAGCTTCACCGCGGCGGCGACACCGGCCAACAGTCCCCCGCCGCCGGTGGGGATCACGATGGTGCCGACGTCCGGCATCTGCTGCAACAGTTCGGTACCCAACGTCGCCTGCCCCGCGACGATGTCGAGGTGGTCGAACGGATGAATGAGAGTGGCACCGGTGCGTTCGGCGAATTCCCTGGCCGACTTCAGCGCCTCGTCCACCGTGTTACCCACCAGATGAACAGTCGCGCCGTAGGCCTTGGTGGCGACGAGCTTGGGTAGCGACACGCCTACCGGCATGAACACCGTCGAGTCGATCCCAACCTGCGAGGCGGCCCACGCGACACCCTGAGCGTGATTGCCCGCGCTGGCCGCGACGACACCGCGGGCGCGCTGCTCCGCGTCGAGCCGGGCGATGCGGTTGTACGCCCCTCGCGGCTTGAACGATCCGGTGCGCTGCAGGTTCTCGCATTTGAGCCGCACCTCGTGGCCGGTCAGGTCCGACAGAATTCGCGAGGCCACCACAGGAGTCCGGCGCATGACCGGCTCCAGCAGCTCCTCGGCCGACGCGATATCCGACGCGGTCACCCGCACAATTTCCGACACGGTCGCAGTATGCCAGGAACAATTACTCTCGTGACGTCATCCGCCACCGGTCGTCACTACAGTTGTGGAGCGCGTGCCGCACCACGGCGAGCCGCGACGGGCGCAAAGGATTCTCTGAAAATGACGCAGGCTGGATCCGACGAGGTCGACGACGGCCGCGAGATGCGTGGCAGCGTCGAGATCAAGGATCGGGCCATGTCGCGGACTGCAATCGCGGCGGCATCGAAGGATCCTCGGGTCACGCGCACCACCGGCGGCTTGTCGCGACTGACCGGGCGAGAACTCCCCCGCGCCGACGTCACCCTCGGCGAGGACACGATTGCCGTCAACCTCTACATCGGGGTGACCTGGCCGTCGCAGATCACCGAGGTGACCGAATCCGTGCACGCCACCGTCGAGGCCGCGTTGGCGACGATGACGGGCCTGCACGTGCATCGAGTGAACGTCCTGGTATCGGACACCACACTGGACACCGGCCCCTCGCCCACCTCGAATACCGAAGCATCGCAGCCCATCTCACCTCGACCACCCACTGCTGGCCCGGCCGCGATGCCGGTGGCACTGTTGTTCGGGTTCGCCCTCCTCGGTGTGGCCTTTGTCGCCGGCCGGGAATTCCTGATCGCACACGGCAACCTCGGTGGTAGCCCGTGGATCGCCGACGCGGTGTCCTGGATCTCCCGATTGCACTGGCAGAGTTGGATGATCGCCGCCGCGATCGGAGCCGCCGTCGTCGGGTTGTTCGTCGTGTTCATCGGGGTCAAGCCCCGAACGAAGACGCATTCCGGCCTGGGCGAGTCGGCGTCGACCGGGTGGGCCACGCCGACCGACATCGCTCGATTGTGCAGTGCTGCAGCACAGTCGACCCGCGGAGTCGTGGACGCGCACACCGTCGTCACCCGGAAGAAGATCGAAGTTCGGGTAGAGCGTGACGCTGCGTACGATGCCGACCGTATCGACGTCGGCGTGCGCGAGGCACTCGCTCCTGTGCTGTCCGTTGCTGCGGGCGAGCGCCGGCTGACGGTGAAGCAGTCGGTGGCAGCACCGACGAGGGTCTCGTGATGAAGACCTTCGTTGCCGGTGTCGACCGACTCCTCGCCATCGCGGCCGGGGTGGGGTTGATCGCGGGAGGTAGCTTCGCGCTGGCCTGGTACTACGACGTCCCCTGGGCACGAGAGATGCTCTCTCGCTTCGATCGTGCGCGAATCGCCGCCCTACCGGAACAGGGCTGGTGGGTGCCGACCCTGGCCGTGGTCGGCTGCATCGCCGTTGTCACGGCACTGCTTCTGTTGATCGGCAACTTCTCTCCGCGCACGACCGGAACGGCAAGCGTCATCGAGAAGCCCCACTTCTCGGCGCACGTGGACCTGAGCGCGATAGCGTCGGGCGTCGCCGCGGAGCTGGCCGAGTTCCCCGGTGTCCGACGCGCCCGCGGTACGGCGATCGACGATCGGGGAATGCCCACCATCACCGTATCGGTGCATGCTGCAGCCGATTTCGACGTCGTGGCCTTCACCGCCCGAGCCGAAGCCCGTGCCGCCTTCGTGGCCGAATCACTCGCCGGTGCACACGTCGCCACTCGCATTCAACTGCACGTCGACAAGCGGCGGTAGCGCGGCCGCGCAGCGTTGCGATAGGCCCGGCCACCTGTCCCTTCTGTCGGATTCACCGGTACGGTGTCGGTACACGACCCGAAGCAGGGAAGATCCGCGGAGCTCGACTCGAGTGGAAGGGAGTCCGCCTCGATGGGGCGTAGGAACGGCGACTGGCTGTTGATTCTCCTCGAACCGGATTCGGTGGCGTGCGTGGTGGCGGTAGGGACGACGCAGAAGAGCAAGGTTCCCATGGCGGTGTTCCTGAGGAGGTCGTCCGACTCGATCCACGCACGTGATGCGGTGGCTCGGTGCGCGGAATCGGGCAGGGATGTGGACATCGAATGCGGGCCGGGCAGGTACGTCTCGGCCCGTCCGATTCTCGGTGACGACGGTACGGTCCAGGCGGTGTGGGCCAGACTGCATCCGGGCACGTGCGACTCCCCGCCGTCGAATGCTTGGGCCTTTCGCTGGAATCTGACTCGCGGCACTGCCCACTCCAAGGACTCCCCGGCGCTGAATGCCGATGTGGCGCATTTGTCGGTAGCAGAAGCGATGGCAACGTTGGATTTCGGATTGCGAGCCACCGACGTCCTCGCGATGCTGGTATCCAGCACAGTCGGCGACACAGTGGATCTCGACGCCACCCAGCGTTGGACCACGGACGAGCTACATCGTATTCGCGTGCTGGCGCACACCACCGTCGAAGGGGAAGCTCGTCACCTGCGCGGCATCGCAATCGACCGCGGTCCGTTCGTCATGAACCATCCATCCCCTACCGGAGTCCAGGAGACGATGAGCGGGCTCGTAGCGGGTGCCTCGGTCATGGCTCGACGCCACACCGCAATAGTCGATCTGTGCACCCTGGAGACCTTGTACTGGCACGGCCCGCCGCCACCGTCCATCGCCTGGAATCTCGACCCGACCGACCCGCGACCGCGAGTGCACCCGGACGACGACGGAGCAGTCGACGCACTCGCGAAATCAGTGTCCCGGGCCGGCGGCGCAGGAGACGAGCCGAGCATCACCGTCAGATTCAGAGACCGAAACGGCGGCTACACCACCCACTCGGTGACCGCGTGCGCTCTGCCGATTCTCCCTGACGACGAAGAACCTCGGCTCGCGCTGGTGACGGTGACCGAGGCCTGTATCTGATCGCGCGTAGCGCTGGCGCTTCGGCACCGACGGGTTTAAAGTTCGGTGTGTTACGCAAAGACTCGGTCAACGAGGCGTAACCCGCGACCTACCTTGTGTCTCTCGGAATGGTCCGCACAACTACAGATCGCCGGACGAGCGTGCGCTCTCGTTCCAGGCCGATCCCATCGAGTACGCAACCGGCCCATATCCGTTGTGGCCCCATATCCGTTGCTCACTGCACCCGGCTCGGTCCGAACGACAGCCACCATCACGTCGCCGAATCGCCCGTTATCTTTTAGCTGGTCCTTGAAACCGAGGGCTACGGTCGCCAGACCCG
>NZ_JASHKS010000057.1:0-21409 GCF_030056835.1 Rhodococcus sp. IEGM 1372
TCTATCTGCGGACCGACGCGCCCGGCCGACCTACACCGTCATCTGGGAAGAGCCCTATTGACGCTCCCCGAGCCAGACGGAGGCTGCCAGAGACCCGCGTCATGCGTTATGGTGAAGCTGTTCGACCGTCGATGAGGGTCACGGTCGAGCGTCCATCCAGCAACAGCGCTGCACCGCACCGCCTTCGGGTATCGGTGTCTTCGTGCTGTGGGCTGGCCGACGCTCCCAGTGAAGGCCCTCCATGTCTAATTCGCGCTCGCTCTCCACGAGCTCATTTACAATCCAGTTCCATGCCGGCGGCGGTGACCGTCGATGACCACCGGCACTGTCTCGACCGCCGAGTTGCAGCGCCGCTCACAGATCGCTGCCGCCGCCTACGAACGCGGTCGCCGTGCAGCTCTGGCGGCCGCTCGACGCCGCAGCCTGCCCGACCGGGCGCACACCCGCCGCGAGGAAAATCGCGCGCGCTCGCACTCCTACGAGCCGCGCAGCGACAGTCGCGCGTTCGGTCTACTCGATACCGACGTCTCACTTGTGCGGGCGGCGGCGTATCTCGCCGCGACCGGTGTCGCGCACGAGCTGATCGCCGGCCAGACCTTCACCGACCCCGTCCAACAGGACTGGGCCGATGCCACGGCCGATCGCACGGCAGTCCACGAGGATGCGTGGCGGCAGCGGCTTGTCGACAACGGTGTCGATGACGCCGTACTTCGTCCGGGTCTGTCACTGGACGTCCTGGAGCTACCGGCCGACCTCGACGGCCTCGACTTCGACGATATTGCCGAGCACACACTCGATGTGTCCTCCACCTCGGCCGACGTCGAACCCCTGAGACTGGTCGACCTTCTGCGGGAGACACCGCGCCAGGAACAGTCGTCGGGTTCGGTCGTCGACATCACCGATCGGGTCGCGCAGGTCATCGAGATCGACCGCGGCGTCGACACAGTTGTCGAAGGTGGTGTGGACACATGGTGACCAAAAGGCCGACCGCCAAGGGGGCCGGCACACAGTCGTCAATGGTCCCGTTAATCGCGATATCGCTGGTGATCGTGCTGATCGCCCTCGGATACGGATCGCTCCGGCTCGGGCACGCGTTCACCGACACCGGTGAGTCGATCCCCGGGAACCCGTTTCAGGCACTGTTCTCCGTGGCCGGCGGGAAGCTGACGTGGCCGACGGTGTCGACAGTGATCTTCGTGATGGCGGTGATCATCGGCTCCGGTCTCGCCGGCGTCGCTACGGCCGCTCGGGCGTCACGCGGCGGCAAGAACGACGTCGACGCCAAGGCCCGTCTGATGGGGTCGACATCGAAGCTGACCGGGGTGACGGGCAAGCAGGCCCGTGATCGCGCGAAATCGCTGCGTTCGGATCTGGCCGACCGCGACACCCTCGACGACGCCGACATCGGAGTCATCGTCGGCCGCACGGTCCAAGGCAACCAGAAGGTGTACATGTCCTGGGAGGACATGATGTTCGCCCTGGCCGGACCTCGCATGGGTAAAACGGCCGCGATGGCGATCGACGCCCTGTGCACCGCACCGGGCGCGGCAATGTTCACCTCCAACAAACGTGACGGCCACGACCTCACCCGCGGCGTTCGCGAGGAGCTCGGCACGGTGTGGCGCTACGACCTGCAGGGGATCGCCGAAGGCCCCCGCACCGGCGGTGACGGGTTCTGGTGGAATCCGCTGCGCGGAGTTACCTCCATCGTCGCGGCCCGCAAGCTCGCCTCCTACTTCGCGGCCGCATCGAAGGACGATTCGGCTCGCGTCGATGCGTACTTCGACGGGGGTGCACAGGAACTGCTCGCGCAGATGATGCTGGCGGCATCGTGTGCGGGCGGCGATCTGCTGCACGTCTACGGGTGGCTCTCCGACGAGGAGAACGAACTCCCCCAGAAGATCCTCGAGGAACACAACCACCAGATCGTCGCGATGCGGCTGCAATCGGTGCGCGGACTCAACCCGCGCCAACGAGATGGCCTGTACGACATGGCTCGCCGGTTCATCGGTCTGCTCGAGGAACAGACCTACGTGATGAGCGTGCTCCCACCCGAGCGTGTGGACGTCTCGCTCGGCGCGGTCCGCGACACCGACATCGGTAGGGGCGTGCGATACCCGCATTCGATGCGCGAGTTCGTGATCGAGAAGTTCGTAACCAGCACCGACACGCTCTACGCCTTGTCGAAGGAAGGGCCGGACTCGTCGTCGGCGCTGACCACGGCGTTGATCGGGTCGATCATCGACGCCGCTCAGCGCACCGCTCGCCGCAGCCCGCGCGGACGGATGCCGGTGCCGATGCTGTGCATCCTCGACGAAGCCGCGAACGTCTGCCGTCTCCCCGAGCTCCCCGCCTGGTACTCCCACCTCGGCTCGCAGGGGATCTGCCTGATGACGATCGTGCAGAACCTCTCCCAGGCCCAGAAGGTGTGGGGCCAGGACGGGGTCAAGCAACTCCAGGATGCCGCGAATTTCCTCTGGTACGGCGGCGGAATCAAGGACAAGACCACCCTGTCGGATTTGTCCGCGCTCGTCGGTGATCACGACGTCGAACGCTGGTCGGCCTCACGGGGCGGCGGCATGTTCGACAGCGGCTCGACCTCGAAGTCGCAGTCCTGGTCGAAGGAACCGATCATGACCGTCGACGACCTTGCCGCGATCCCGAAAACCCGAGCCTTGGTGCAGATTTCGGGTAACCGGCCGGTGCTGATGAAAAAGCTGTACTGGTCCGACGGCCCGAACGCCGACGCCATCACCGCCTCTGGCGAGCGATACGGAATCCCTGAGAAGGCACAGATTCTCCTCGACGAGGATGCAGTCGACCTCGACGAGGTCACCGAGATCGACGAGGAGCCGTTCCTGTGACCGCATTCGACGACCTCGACCCGGCGGAGCCTGTGACCGCATTCGACGACTTCGACCCGGCAGAGGGCGGCCCCGCGGAGGGCGGCCCGGACGAGGAGCCGCCGGCACCGGAGCGGCAGTACGAGTCGATGTTCGACTGGTTCGACACCTGGTTCGCGACTCTGATCACCCGCAAGCTCAGCGGCACCGCCGGTAAGAGCGGCCGGGTGTTCTGTCCCGAGTGGTGGCGACACGACGAAGTGGTGCGACGCCTGCGTGATCTGTGGCTGGCGTGGGAGGGCGCAGAGGCGAGCGAGAATCTCGGGGCTCCGAGTGCCTGGTGGATTCACGATGCCGACCCGATGCTGCGCGTACTGCTCGATCCGGACGGTGGCCCGATGTATCTGTGCAGCAGAGACAAGCACGTCACGACCCCGCCGCTACGGCGAACGTTGACTCTGCCCCCAGCGGGCTGGTTCGACGGGCTCGACTGATGCTCCACCCGAATCGTCACCATATCTTGACGATTCGGGTGGAGCCTGACACAACTACCGATTCGATCGACCGAAGGGACCTGGTGGGTCCGGCTAGACCCACCAGGTCCGATGCAGCCGGAGAGTGCGTCTCCGGCCGACGACGACGTTAACGATCCCTGCCCGGTCCCGGGCAGTGCGGGTCGCACAGACGTCTCGCCCGACTTCAGGAGCGCACACCGTGGCCAAAGATTCCGACGATTTCCAACTCGATTTGTTCGCCGAGACAGAGGACAGTGACACCCATGATCGACCCGATAACGCAGGACATAATGAAGCTCTACTTGGAGCACCAGGGGCTGCCGCAGGAGCTGAGCCCGACCGATCAGCAGGCGTTCCTCGAGACCGAGAGCGAGCGGATCGCGGAGCGGATCGACAACATGAAGATCGTCATGGAACAGCAAGTGCTGCAACGCTACATGCGGGACAACGGCCAGCCGCCCCCGTACATGGAGAAGGTCGGGATGATCAACCAGGCGTGGGCGCAGGCGACGGACTTCGTGATCAACGAGGAGATCTACGGCCAGCTCCCGCCGGAGATGGAGGCCTACCCACCGGACCAGGAGAGCCCGGAAGCGGAAGCGGAACGGGATCAGGCGCGGATTCAGGTCCACAAGAGCGATCCGGAGCGGTGGCGCAACCCGCTCAACTGCGCGGACCCGGACAAGGAAGCGGACCGGCTGACCGATCAACTGTGGAAGGGCCGACCGGTGCAGTTCCTCTACTACGCAGCGCATCTGATAGCGGCGAGGATCGAGGACAACGAGCCCTACCCGACATCGCAGAGCCACCCGCTGTATCCATCGTTCACCAGCCAGCTCGACGAGAGAGTGGCCGAGCACGCGGCAACCGGAAAGTAACCCGCCGCAGCGAATCCGACGCCCAACTGGATCTGTTCTCGTTCGACGCCGACGGGGCCGCACCGATCGACCCGGCCGGCACCGAGATCGGCGGCACACCACTCCCGGCACCGGTCGATCCCGAGATCCTCGCCGCCGACGCCGCATCCCGGCAGGCGCGCGAGCTCCAGCCCGCACCGGAGGTCGCCCCGGACGTCGCCGTCGACGTCCCGGCACTGCCGCCGGTGCCAGCTCCGTCGCCGACGGAGCTGGTGCGCGATGCCTACGGCCGGCTGGCACGTGAGGACGAGGCATATGTGCGGCTGGCGCGGATCCGCGCCGACCTCGACGGGACGCTGACCGCCGACCAGGTCACCGGCGCACTGATGGAGCTGCGGCGCGCGGGCGATGTGTCGCTGATTCCGGAAGAGAATCAGAAGACCCTCGGGCCCGACGATCACGCTGCAGCGGTGAGCTACGGCAACCAGAGTCGGCACCTGATCGCCGTCGACGGTCGCCGCGTCGACCAACTCCTCCCCGCGCAGAGCACTCCCCCACCCAGCGTCGGGATCGACTCCCCCACAGCCCAACCGATGCCGGAGACGACTGCGCCGGTATCCGAGACTGTCCCCGTCTCCCCGGAGATCGCAGTCCCGGACACCACTGAAGGGATGGTGGTCGATACTCAGACGGTCGCCGAACGTCTGTGGAATGTCGAGCCCGTAGACTTCCGGCCCGGCACCGACATCCTGGTGCCCTCTGGAGCGAAAGCCCGTGTGGCAGCGAACATCGAGGCCCTGCGGGTGCTGGCGGCGGTGACCGCGCAGGATCGCTACGCCACAGCCGACGAGCAAGCAGTGTTGGCCCGGTGGTCGAGTTGGGGTGCAACGCCGCAGGTGTTCGACCCGCGCCGCGACGATTGGACTACTGAACGCGGGCAGGTCCGCGCGCTACTCGACGACACCGCCTGGGCGCAGGCGCAGCGGACCATTCTCAACGCTCACTACACCGACCCCGCTATTGCCGCGGCGATGTGGAAGGCAACGATGCGGGCCGGGTTCACCGGCGGCCGGGTTCTCGAACCGGGTTGCGGGTCGGGAACATTCATCGCTCACGCCCCCAGCTCCGCGCAGATGGTCGGGGTGGAGCTCGACGCCACCACTGCCGCGATCGCCGCGGCGTTGAATCCGTCGGCGCAGATCCGCGCCGAAGGATTCGAGAAGACCACCGCACCGGCGTCATCGTTCACCGCGGCGATCGGCAACGTCCCGTTCGGGGACTACCGGCTCTACGACCCGGTCCACAACCAGGCCAAGCACTCGATCCACAACCACTTCATCGTCAAATCGTTGGCGATGACCGCACCCGGCGGGTACGTCACCGTCCTGACCTCCCGCTACACCCTCGACGCCCAGAACCAGCGAGCCCGCCGCGACATCGCCGCCCTCGGCGACCTCGTCGGCGCAGTGAGATTGCCGTCCAACGCATTCCGGCGCGTCGCCGGGACGGAGGTCGTCACCGACATTCTCGTGTTGCGTCGCCGCGCCGACGGGGTGAAGCCTGCACCGTTGACCGAGCGGTTCTTGCAGCTCGAGAACGCGACCGCTCTCGACGATGCCGGCGAGGACAAGGGCGTGCCGATCAATGCCGTTTACACCGATCACCCCGAATGGGTGCTCGGTGAGCTGCGGGTCGGACACGGGATGTACGGCAACGAGACGCTGTCCGTCGACGCCCCCGACAGCGACGTCGACCTTGCTTCCCTGGTCGAGGATCGACTCATCGCGATCGTCGATGTCGCGAAGACCGACGGTCTCGGGCTCACCGCATCGTGGCGCGACACCCTCGGGCCCACCCGGGAGGACTTCGAGCGCGGATTGCTGGCGATCGGGAACGGCCCGGCGCAGGACGAGCTCGCGGTGGGAACGCTGCGGCACGACGCGCAGATGGAGACCATCGAAGGTTGGAATTCGCGCGACTGGGAGCCGGTGAACACTCGCGGGGCCAAGCAGGTCGCCGAATGGGGCGAGCTGCTCGCGCTGCGCGACACCACCCACGCCTTGATCGACGCGCAACGTGGCCCCACCGACCCCAGTCAGCGGCAAGCGCTGCGGGAGATCCTGGGTGAGCAGTACGACGCCTACGTTGCCCGCTACGGTCCGATCAACCGGTTCAAGATGTCGATACCCAAGGACCTCAGCGAAACCCAGCACGACGCCGCTCTGGCGAAGCTGATTGACACCTGGCGTAAGGACGAAGGCGTCGCCGGAGATCCGTACGCCGGGGAGATTCCCGAAGACGTCTACGACCGGCTGTCCGACGATGCGTGGATCAATCCGCGCCAGCCCACCAAGCTGCAGAGCCATCTCGGCAAGGCGCTGCGCACCGATCCGACGTTCGCTGCGGTGCTTTCCCTCGAGCACTTCGACGAGGAGACCATGACCGCCCGCAAGGCGGCGATCTTCCACACCGACGTTCTGTATTCGCGTGAGCTGCGCAGCCACGCCGAGACGGTCGACGAGGCGATGGCCATCAGCCTCGACGAGCAAGCCCGCCTCGACGTCGGGCGGATCGCCGAGCTGCTCGGGACCACCGTCGAGCAGGCCGAGACCCAGATGGAAGGACGTGCTTTCCGGACTCTGACCGATCCGACACGGTGGGTATCCTCGTCGACGTATCTGTCGGGCAACGTCCGCACCAAACTCGTCGACGCCGAAGAGATCGCCGCGCTCGATCCCCGCTACCAAGCCAACGTCGACGCCTTGACCGCGGTCATCCCGCCGCGCAAGACCGATGTCGATGTCGCGCTCGGTGCCCCGTGGGTGCCGATCGAGACCTACACCCAGTTCGTCCGCGAGACCTTCGAGGTACCGGCAGACGTTCCGGTCACCATCGAGCGGGCATCGGGGCGCTGGTCGGTGTCGGTGGAGGCCTACCCCGGTGTCGGCGAGCAGCACCTCAAGTGGGGCCTGGTGCCCAAACGTGGATCGTGGTCGACGAAGTACAACTTCGAGCACCGGCCCGCCGAGGACCGCGGTATCGGCAACGCCGGAATGCGATCCGGTGACTACGAGTGGCAGGAACTACTCACCGACCTGCTCAACAGCGACCCGATCGAGATCGCCACCTCCAAGGAGTTCCGCGAGAACGCCGGGGCACCGGGCATTCACGATGCCGCGACCCGCGCCGCCCAGTCGAAGGCGCGGCGGCTCTCGCAAGAGTTCGGGCAGTGGGCGTTGCACTCCGACGAGGTGCGCCGCGAACAGCTCCTCGACATCTACAACGACAAGTTCAACTCCCTTGTCGCGCCCGTGCATTCGGGTGCGCACATGGCCTTCCCCGGACTGGGTGAGAAGTACTCGCCGTACCCGTACCAACGCGACGCCGCGGCCCGGATCGTCTCCGAGCCGACGGTGCTGCTCGATCACGTCGTCGGGGCCGGCAAGACCGGCACCATCTTGATGGGCGCGATGGAGCTCAAGCGCCTCGGGTTGGCGGACAAGCCGTGGGTCGTGGTACCCAACCACATCATCGACCAGGTCGTCCGCGAAGCCGGGCAGTGGTATCCCGGCGCGCGGATCCTCTCCGGATCGGCGGCCACCGACGCCGAAGGGCGCCGATTGCTCGTCGCACAGTCCGCCTCGCAGGACTGGGACATGGTCATCGTGCCGCGGTCGGCGTTCTCCTCCATCGGGGTCGATCCCGGCACGAAAGCCGAGTACATCCGCGGCCAGGTCCAGGCCATCGACGCGGATCTGGGCGATGTCGAAGGCCGCCAGACCAAGAAACGACTCGAAGCGATGAAGGCCAAGCTCGAGGAAAAACTCGAGACCGCTCTCGAACAGGCCGGAAAGGATCGCGGTCTGACGTTCGAGGCGTCGGGCTGCGACTACCTGTTCGTCGACGAAGCCCACGAGTTCAAGAACCTCGCCCGCGCGTCCGGGGTCACCGAGCTCGCCAACGACGGCTCGCACCGCGCCACCGACATGGACCTCAAGCTGAACTATCTGCGGTCGATGCGCCGCGAGGAAGCGATCACCAAAGGCATCCCGCCGGAGGAGTACGTCGAACGTGTCGCCACGTTCGCCACCGGCACCCCGGTCGCGAACTCCCTCGCCGAGCTGTGGGTGATGCAGCACTACCTGCGTCCGGATCTCCTCGAGGACGCCGGGGTCGCCTCGATCAACGACTGGGGAGCGACGTTCACCGACACCGTCGAACGGGTCGAGCTGAACTCGTCCGGATCGAGACTGCGGGCCATCACCCGAGTCGGTGAATTCACCAACGTCGGCGATCTCATCGGTATGACCAGCGTCTACACCGACGCCGTCACCCGCGATCAGGTGCCGGCGAACCTGCCGGTCAAGGACGGTGGCCGCAACACCGACGTCACCTTCACTCCAGCCCTCGAGGTGCAGGACTTCATCGCCGATCTGGGCTACCGGGCCGATCACGCCGACGTCAAACGTCCTGATCTCGACAACGCCCTCAAGGTCGCCAACGACGGCCGCAACGCCACCCTCGACCCGAGGGTCGCGCACATGGACCCGGCACCGCCGGAGCATTCGCGCGCGCACATCGTCGCGCAACGAATCCTGCAGGTACACAACGAATCGAGCGAGAACACCTACCTCGATGCCTCCGGCGAACCGCACCCGACACCGGGTGCGTTGCAGATCGTGTTCTGCGACCGATCCACCCCGAAAGCCGACGGGTCGTGGTCGATCTACGACGGGATCCGCGAGGAATTGCTCGCCGGCGGAATGGAGCCCACGCAGATCGCCTACGTCCACGACTACCCGAAGCCGTCGGAAAAGGCCCGCCTGTTCGAGATGTGCCGCACCGGACGGGTATCGGTGGTGTTCGGGTCCACCGAGAAGATGGGCACCGGCACCAACATTCAGGACCGGGCAATCGCGCTGCACCACGTCGATGTGCCGTGGCGACCGGCCGACCTCGAACAGCGCGAGGGCCGAATCATCCGGCAGGGCAACCAGAACGCCCATGTCAAGGTATTCAACTACGTCGCCGAGAAGACCTTCGACACCGTCATGTGGCAGACCGTGCACCGCAAGGCACACTTCATCGAACAGCTCAAGAAAGCGGACCGGTCGATGCGGCGCGTGGTCGAACTCGACAGCGACTCGCTCGCCGAGAACTCGGCCATGACCAAGGCCCTCGCCACCGGCGATGATCGGTACATCCAACAGATCGAACTCGACTCCCAGCTCCAGGAGCTCCAGTCCGAAGCGGATTCGCATTTCGCCGAGCAACGCTCCATCGAACGCGACCGCGACCGGTTGCGCCGTGAAGTACCGCGGGGACGCCAGCGGGTCGCCCAATTGACCGAAGCAGCACCGATCCTCAAAGGCCGGCGCGAGGTCGAGCAGTGGCCCGGTATGACCATCCGCGGGGTGTTCTACGACAAACGCAGCGATGCCGCGAATGCGATGGCCATAGCGTTGCAGGGCACCTACCAGGCCCTCAAGGGCGAAGGGTTGACCAAGTCGATGGTGATCGCGGAGATGAGCGGATTCCCGATCGAGGCCTCTCGCCCCGCCCAGGCCAGTGCGCTGTATCTGTCGTTCTCCGGTCTCGGGTCGTCGACGAAGGTGATCGAAGCGCATGACCTGTATCCGAGGATCGGGGACGGGGACCGCAGCCAACACTCGTTCGGTCTGCTCACGCGGGTGGAGAACATGGCGTACACCGTCGACACGGACCTGGCGAAAGCCGAACGCTCACTCGATCGAGACGAGCAACGCCTCGACGACCTCGAACTGGTCGAGCTGTCCGACTTCCCGAAAGCGCTACAGCTGAAGGATCTCTCGAACGAAGTCGCCCGGCTACGGCGCGAGATCAAGGAGGCAGAAACGAGTCCCGAAGCCCTCGCCCGCGACGCTGCCCGTGCCGAACGCGCAGCAGCGAAGGGACGGCAACCGGGGTGGTCGCTGATGCTCAACCCCACCCCGGCGTACGTCGAACAGCTCGGAATGGGCAGCGCCGACAACGTCCGCGCGATGATGCGCCAGGCCGAAGTCGAAGCGTTGCAGCGCAGTTCATCGTCGTCGAGTGTCGATGCGGTCGACCTGGACCGCCCCCGGCGCGGACTGTCCGCACCACCCGAACACCGGGCACCCGGCACCGATCGACCGGCCCCCGATCGGCGACGCCCGCCTCCGGATCCAAACGGTCCCACTCGCGACATAGGGCCCCAACTGGAATAACAGGTGACTGGCTCGCCGGGCCTACCAGCGGTCCGGCGAGTCATCAGCCCCAGCTTTGGCCGCTGGATAACAGTAGGGGCACTTTGTTGCGCGTGGTGGGATGATGCGTGACATGGGACTCATGGACGAGGCGCAGAATCTGAAGCGCGATGGAGAGAACCGTAACGGTTCGCACGAATTGTCGAGAGCAAACGCTATGAGCCGCACGCGCGCAGACATAGAGGAGTTCATCCGCGCGATGACGAAACTCGGCGTGCCCCCCGGTCAGCACAGATATAAGTACGGCTCCATTACGAAGATCGGCGTCCAGGGCTGGTCACTGCACCTGACGCCGAATGGAGACCAAGAGCCAGAATTCTATGCGGTGGGTACGGATTGTCAGGTCTACGACCTACGAGCACAGCCCGACGCGGGGATTACCGCCCGTTTCAAGTCTCCGAAATCCATGGACGAGTCCGAGCTTCTACGTCCATCGGGCGGATTCGGAGCAGACACCCAGTTCGAGGCGACTCTGCATCATTCCGGGTATCGCGAATCGCTCGATTACAAGCTTCGAGACGTCCTAGTCAGCACAGTGTCCTCTCATCTGAAAAATAGCTAACGCGGTCCCGCATCAGCAATCACATGGCCTCGTATCCGGCCACGGAATGCGCCAGAACCTTTACGCCGGGCCGTAATCCACGGGGGGACGGACCATGTATCGGAAGTAGGCCCGATGGTCGAATCCGTGCCAACGCTGGTACTTAGAGCCCTGGGCGCGCATGTGAATGTCTATGTCAACCGCCTCGCCCACGTCGCCCTCTGCAACCTGCCATTCGAGTTCGGCTTCCTTTCCGCTCGTGGAATGACCCGTCACTCGTAGGCTTGCCGGGGTGGTGAACCACCATTCGAGAGGCCGATCGTGGGCGTCGAAACCGATTACCGTGAACTGAACCCGGTCCCCTGGGAAGAGGACCTTCTCGGTCACCTTCCTATCGAATAGTTCCCCGATCGGCACGCCCTGGCCGGTGAGCGTGTGGCCGAAGCAGTCCACCACAGATTCGATGCGCGGGTAAATTTCTCCGACGGGATCTTGGCTGCTCATGTACAACGTCACCTGGTTTCGTATTTGACCGGCGATGCCGGACAGGAGTTCGCGCTCGAACGTCAGCAGAAGCCGTCCGTGAGCGATGGAGTTTCTCAGTTGCTCGAACCGCTGCAGTAGCGGCAAGGTGTCGGCTTGCTTGTTGAGGGCCGGCGATAGATCCGCCCAAAATAATTTAGCGATCGCCAACAAGTCGGAGAAGTTTGCGTAGGTGAGCCCCGGCCCGTCGGTTTCGGCGACGCCGCGAGGCTCTCGGGTGTTCGCTTCGGCCTCTACTCGTTCTGGCCAATTCGCGCGCTGCTTCTCGGTCGTTACCTTCTCGATCCAGTTGGGACCGTACGTTTCTGAGAAGACAGTGCTCATGAGACGTCTGATCGCGTTTTCACACGTAAACAGGGCAATGCTCGGCTCAAGTGTCACCATGCCCACATGTTGCCACGCACTTGGACGGACCGGCGTTGACGAGCCTGGACCGGCCCGGCTGTGCAAGATTTGGGACGATTCCTCGTTCTGCCTTCACGTGGGTGGCAGCGTCGTACGGTCGACGGATGGCTCTCGCAACGATCATTAGAGACGTGTACTCCAACGACGAACGCAAAGATATGCGAAAAGTCCTGCGAGCGTTTCTCTGCGGGGGTTGGAATACCGCCGGGATCTACTGCTTCTGGGACCCAGACACCCACGACGCGCTTTACCTGGGGTTGGCCAAGAACCTCCCCGACCGGTTTGCCAATCACAACGGGTTGAAGGGCACCCCTGGTAAAGGGAACAAAGCGAAGGAAGTCGACGCATGGTTCGAAACCCACGAACGATTGGGCTACAGCATCATCGTTCAATCGGATGCCGCGGACGATGCCACGGAGGGCTACGCGAAAACTGCGGAAGGGCAGCTGATCAAGGGCCACCAGAAGGCATTCGGCAAGATCCCGCCGTGGAACAACATGGGCGGCAGCGTCGAAGGAGCCGCGAACGCCGGGGATCTGACCGGAGCATGGTTCGACTTCCTCACCGGTCGCCAAGACAGCCTGCTCGTAGCACGACGGACGATCCGGCAACTCGATGACGACGCCACAGCTGAGGGTAGAGAACTGGACATCATGATGGCGCGCACACAGCTTGCCTTGGCCCAGTTCGGTCCCGAGACAACCGATCACTCGATCGTTAAGGGTCTGGAGTACTTCCGTGACACGCCGGTTTTCGGCCGAACATCGGAACGCCATGAAGAGCTGATCGAGTACTTACACGAGCCCGCCCCACATCCCGAACTGAGCGACTGAGCGCGCGTCTGTCCGTGGAGGCTCGTTACAGGCCGTGGTCGAGATCGATCCCCCGATTCGGGTCGATGTCCTGTGGGGTTTGTCTGCGCGTGGCGGCATCCGTCGTTGGCTGTCGATTCGACGCTGACGGGGCACTGGCGAGAGAACGTGCACGTGCAGCATCCTGGCGCTCGGCATCTCGCAGAACTTCGGTGTCGCGTCGTTGATCGGTGATTCCTTCGACTGGTGGAGCGTCGTTGATGGCCTCAGGAGTGACGTCGGTTTCGCGGCGTAGTCGCTGCTCGATCGCTGCACGTTGGGGTGCTGTGAGCTTCTGTCGGCGGCGGCGAGCATGTTCGGTGATGGCGGTATCGAACACGGTTGCGGCGGAGAGGTCAGCGGAGCGCCGATCCGGATCGGTCGCGCGTTGAACGATCGCAGGCCATTCGCCGGTCTCCGCACCCACCCGGCCGGAGGCGTCGCGGGCGGCACGTTGGGTGTCGCGGGTTTGGCGGGCTAGGCGTTCTTCCCGTAGTCGTGCGTCGTCGACGGCGGGTTCGATGCTCTTGCGCTCACGTCTCTTCGCGGTCGACAGCTGCTCGGTGAGCGTCGCGTGTTCGGTGCGTGCGGCCTCGTACTGAGCGGTGACGCGGCGTAGTTCGGTCTCGATCTCGCGGGCTGCTGCGATCGCGGCGGCTTGCTCGTCGAGTCGGGCGTACAACTTCTCGGTGTCGGGGACGACGGTGGGTTCGGTGCGGTCGCGTCCGGCGCGGTCGACGAACGCGGCCAGCTCGGCGTCCGGTACGAGCCTGATCGGGTCTCGTTCCATCTTCGCGAGCAGAGTGGCATCGGCCAGTGAGAGCACCGGCTGCGGCTCGGGTGCAGGCTCGGTGGCGTCCTCTACTGCCAGCTCGGTCGGGGCCGTCTGCTCGAGCTGCTCGACTGCGTCGGCTGCTGGTGCGTCGACAGCCTCAACGGAGGGCTGCACGTGCGGCGTCAAGGTCAGAGTGTCGGTCATCGCTGCACGCTGCGCTGCCTGTTCGGCCCGCCACAGCATCGCTTCGGTGCGGTCGACGTCGGCCTTGAGCTCGGCGAGAGTTGCGAGGTCGATACTCTCGGCCGCCAGGCGTGCGGTGGTGACGTCGACGGCGGTGACTTCTCCCCCGTCGGCGGCGGTGACGCGCTCGTATTCGGCGGCGGCTTCGTGTGCGCGGGTGCGGGCGGCGGTCGCGGTGTCGTCGACGAATCCGGCGCGCCAGATTTCCCAGTCGAGGCCGCGCTGCGCGAGGGCGCGTGCATCGTCGTCGTCCCCGGCAGCCGCGACGTCGGCGGCCACGGCGGGCCGGATGACGGTGTCGATGTGATGCCAGAGCGCTTCGGCCTCGAACTCGCGGTCGGTCCACTCCTGGCGGGTGTCGAGCATGGCAATGCGGGCGGGGCGTTGCCGGTCGGCTCGCTCCTGCAGCTCGGCGAGCATCGTGCGGGCATGGAACTGTGCGGGGCTGGTGCCGTCGGAAAGCTGGCCACGTAGCTCCCGGTATTTGGCTTTCGCGTCGTCGAGATCTGCGGTGAGCAGTCGGACTCGTTCGTCGGTGGTGACCGTCGGGTACGGCAGCTCGATCGTCTCGATCTGCGAGCGCAACGCATCCCACACATCGGCGTCGGGGGTGGCGGCCTCGGCCGTGTCGGCGGCGATGTCGAGTGGTGCGCCGGCCTCGTGGTCGACCCCGGTGTACTCGTCCTCGTAACCGCTGTCGTACTCCGGTGGTGGCTGGTCGTAGTCGCTGTCGTACTCCGGCGGTGGCGGCTGGTCGTAGTCGACAGGGGCGTCGAGTGCATCGAGGGAGGCGAGGTAGTCGGCGTCGACCGGGATCGCGGGGGTCGAGCCGTCGACGACGGTGTCGGTCGCAGCAGCCTCGGTCGGTAGTGGTGCCGGGATGACGAACTCGTCGGGCAGCTCGCCGCCGATGGTGTCGGAGACCGCCTCGTCGACGACGGGGACGGCTTCTTCGTCCTCGATCGAGAGTGGTTCGGCGATGGGTGGGGTGTAGGTGCGGGCGAGGTGGTTCTCGCGCACCAGCATCTCGGCCCGCCACGTCAGCGCGGTCGCGAGTTCGTGAGCGGGCAGGGTGACACCGTGATCGACCGGGTCGATGCCGCCGTGCAGGAACTCGTACGCGGTCCCCAGCAACTGTCCCGGGGTCCACAGGGTCGGGTCGG
Source organism: Rhodococcus sp. IEGM 1372 (assembly GCF_030056835.1). Taxonomy (NCBI): domain Bacteria; kingdom Bacillati; phylum Actinomycetota; class Actinomycetes; order Mycobacteriales; family Nocardiaceae; genus Rhodococcus; species Rhodococcus sp. IEGM 1372. The sequence continues at coordinate 15,003 of NZ_JASHKS010000057.1, forward strand.
CGTCGTCGACGGTCGCCACGAGCGAGGGCCACGCTGCATCGGACATCACGCGGACGGCGGCGGTGTAGCCGAGCAGTTCGGTCAGTACCGGCGTCCACGAGGGTTCGAGGACCGCGCCGTCGGTGTCGGCGTCGAGCGCGGCGACGGAGAGTTCACCGGACAGTCGCCACCACAGTGCGGCAGCGGGCAGCTCGTCGGGTAGCGGCGAGGTGGCGAGGGAGTCGCGGACGAGGGTGTGGACTTCGATTCCGGCGCGGGCGGCGGCGGAAAGTCGGTCGGCGAGCATCGGGAAGTACGGATCGCGGGCGATGTGGGTGTCGAGTTCGTCGACGAACGGACGCCACCGGGCGACGGCATCGTTTCCGGTGTCGATCATTTCGGCGGCGCGGCGGTCGAGGCTGCGTTGCGCTTTCACCGATGCGGCGGCGAGCTGCTCGGGTCCGGTCGGACGCCGATCGGCCGGGTCGACGTCGTGTGCGGCGCGGAACACCGCGAGATCGGTGAGCAGTTCGAGGTCGGGTTCGTCGGTGAGCAGCGGGCGCGCCCACACCGGTGCAGTCGTCGGTGTCCACGTGGCGACGTCGACGGCGATGCGTGCGCAGTGCGCCGTCACCAGTTCCTCGCGGGCGTCGAGGTAGGCACCCCACTCGGGCAGATCGTGTACCGCTGTCGGGATGGCAGGTAGCCATGGCAGCGGCCCGGAGGCGGAGGAATGCTTGCCGCTCGGGTCCAGACGCCAGTCGAGAACTGCGGCCCGGTCGAGGGCGGTATCGAGTTCGCGCGAACGGACAGCACTGCGCAGGGCCTCGACGGGATCGCGGCCGTGTGCACCGAGGATCGCCAGGTGTCCGCGCAGGGTCGGCCATGCGGGCTCGTCGGTCAGACCCGGTGCCTCTTCTTCGGCGGCGACGTCGATCGCGGCCATCACCTCCGGGCCGAGGTGCACTTCGGAGCCGGTAGCCACCGAGTAGTCGTAGGCCCGCGCAGCCGGCGAGAGATTGAGGTGCGGATCGTCGGCTTCGGCGAGAGTGGAGTGCGCCGAGACCTGTGCGCCGTCGCGCCGCAGAATCTCGCGGAGGTCGTCGACCGCGGTCGGGGGAAGCATTCCACGTTCGGTCATCGCGGTGTGCATGTCGCCGTCCGACGCGGTCGCCAAGTACAGGTGGTTGGCTTGCTTGCCGCGGGTGAGTCCGACGTAGGCGAGCTGGCGGGTTTCGTCGCCGGTGGCCACGACGTGGCAGGTGTCGGCGGTCGAGCCCTGCGCGGAGTGCACGGTTCCGGCGTAGCCGAGTTCGGTGGCGCTCTGGACGTAGTCGGCGTCGAGGGTGACGGTGCGTCCGAGTTCGATATGCCGAACCCGCAGCGAGCCGTCCCGGCCGACCTTCTCGACGATCCAGCGGTCACCGTTGCGGACCCAGTCGGTCTGCGAGAGCGGGTTGCGGCGGTCGTTCGAGCGGGTGCGGACGGTGTCCCCGGCGCTGGCCACGAGCCCGTCGGCGAGGACAGCCTCCCGGCCGACACGCGTGTCGGTGGCGGCGAGGCGGTCGGAGCGGGCGCGGGTGTTGAGTTCGGCGACGAGCTCGCGGGTCGGGGCGAGCATGAGCGCGTCCTTGCCGGCCGCATGATCGGCCGCCCACGCGGTGTAGGCGTCGTCGGTGACCGTCGCAATCGACCCGACGTGGACCCGTCCGTGGTCGATGTAGAACCCGATCGCGGCTTCGTCGCCGTCACGCAACGCGAGCGATGCGGCACCTTCGGCCGGGTCTCGGAACCGGACGACCTGCGAGAGCGACAACGCACCGATGCGGTCGTGGATATCGCGGAGCACGCCACCGGAGGCGACGGAGGCCAGCTGTTGATCATCACCGATCAACCGCACCGTTGCACCGCGCTCGACAAGTGCAGTGATTGCTTCGTCGAGATCGAGGGTGCCGGTCATGCCCGCTTCGTCGACGATGACGAGAGTGTCCTCGCCGATGTCGGTGTACCACTGCGGAACTTTCACCGACCGGCCCTCGCGTAAGCGTTGGGTGATGTCGACGAACTTCGCCAACGTGTCGGTAGTCGTCAAGATATCTTGACGCAAGACTGCGGCGGCGGCAGCGGTCGGCGCGAACCCGACGACACGGCCGGCGGCGTTCTGCCACGCGGTCGTCAACGCTTTCATCGACGCGGTCTTGCCGGTGCCTGCGGGCGCGAGTGCGAGTTGCACTTTCGCTCCCGAGGTCGCCATCGCGCGCACCAGCGACCGCTGCCCGGCGTTGAGGTCGAGACCGTTCGCTGCGGATTCGAGCAACGCAATCTCGACGTGCTTGTCGTCGATCGCAATACCGTCGGTGCGTCCGGCGAGGGCGACGATGCGCGCTTCGGCGTCGAGTACTGCTGCGGTGGTGAGCAACTGCGATTCGTGGCGGGTGTGCACATCGGCACCGTCGCGTCGGCGCATCACATCCGGGGCGATATCGGCCGCGGGGTCGGTGTCGGCGGCACCGGAGAGGTCGATCGACAACTCGTCCCCGCACGCGAGGTCGGTGACCGCGTCGACGAGTGCGTCGATGCGCTCGGCCGGTGGGTCGAAAGTGCGTACTTGCCGCACGACTTCGGCGCGAATGTTGTGCCGTAGGAACCGTGATCGTTTCCGCGAGACGATGTCGAGTGAGCGTTCGGCGGTCTCGCGCACCCAGGCGTGATCGAAGTCCGTCCTCGCTTCGGCGGCGGTGTGCGCGGTGATCGAGGAGACCAGTTCCGACAACGCCTTCTGTGAGCCAAGGATCTCGATCGCTTCGGCTCGCCAGCCGCTGCGTTGGTCGGCGTGCGAGACCGGTTCGTGCTTGGCAGCACGGGTTTCCAACGTCGCTTGCTGGGCGAGGGAGATCGCTTCGATGGCGGTCGGTTCACGTCCGTGATCGGCCTGGAAGGCGCGCGCAAGTTCGGCGGTGCGGAGTCTGATCGCGGCGCTACGCGAGGACCACCGCTCGGCGAGACGTTCGTCCATGCCGTCGATCTCGCGGACCCGACGCTTGCTGCGATCGGTCGACGCTCGCTCGGTGAACCGGACGCCGACGCGTTCACGCAACTGCGCTTCGAGGACGGTGTTGTAGACCTCGGAGGCGGGAACATTGTTGCGGTACAACGCGGCCCCGTCGAGTGCGAGCCACTTGGTCGTGCCGTCAGGCATCGTCGCGGCGACCTTGTTGCTGATCGCGACGTGGGTGTGCAGGTTCGGATCACCCGCGCGTGAATCGCGGTGTGTGAACTGTGCGGCAATCAAACCGTTGCCGTCGACCTGCGCCACTCCCCCGGTCCCGACGCGGGTGAAGCAAGCGTGCTTCTCCAGGTACGTCACCGCGGCGGCGATCGCGGACTCGTGTGCAGCTTCGATCTGTTCCGCGACCTCGCGCGGGGCGACGGCCCACAATGCCGACACCGATTTCACCGGTGTGAACGTCAAGTCGAAACCGGCTACAGCGCTGGATTTCTGCCGTCCGACCTTCGCTACCCACCCGGACAGTTCCCGTTCGTCCGCCGGCGCGCGTCCGTACTCCTTTGCGAACATCTTCGATCCGACATCGGTGCGGATCCGCGCGCGGTCGGCGTCGTCGATCGCCGCGTTCCACTTCTGCCCGCGTGCGAGATTGTGCGCCACGAACGCCTCCGCGCACGCCACCCGATACGCGGTCGCGCCGGAGTCGATCTTGAACGCCCGGCCCAGTTTCGCCGACCGGGCGGCGTCGGCCTGGGACGCCCCTTGGGCGAGCGCCAGCTCGAACATCAGGTCCGCATTCGGGTGCAGCCCTTCACCGAACAGGGCCTTCATCTGCGCCTCGGACACCTGCTGGCCGGCCGCGACCGACCCCAGACCAGCGAGGCCGGCCCCGGCCCAACGGCCCGGTGACTCGCCTTTTTCGGAGTAGTAATCAGCCAGTGAGGAGGCCCCACGCTCGGTGGAATCGGCAGCCGCAACCTGCCGGGTCAGGTACTCGTACCCGTCCCCAGCGGTCAGCTTGTGCAGACCCATCACAAACGCGGACTGTACCAGCGAAAACGCGCGCAGCTCCATAGTGCATGAGGTGTGTGGGTGGGTTTTGGCTTTGGATCGGTAAATCATGGCGGGTGGGATTGGGTCGGTGAACTGGGGTTTCGGTGGTGGTCGATCGGTGATCTGGTGGGAGGTTGTGTCAGGATCTGTGAATTCGAGGATGTTCGGGGTTAGGGTGGGCGGCATGGCGTCGACTCAGGCTCGGATGACTGCGCGTGCTCGGGCGCGTGCGGCGCAGCAAAAAGTCGTCGCCGACCGCAAAGCGCGCGACGAGAAGAACATGGGCTCGTTGACGGACTACTTCGCGGCCGCTGACCAGATCGACGCGGCCCGACTGGCGATGGCCCGCGCGCTCGACGACATCCGGGTCCGGGAAGGAACACTTAGCGCCGCTGCGACACTCGCGGGGATCACGACCGGCGAAGCTCGCAAACTTCTGGCACTGCTCGCCGACACCGCAGCGCCGTCGGCGAGCACGGACACCGGCGACGACACCTCGGACTCCGACTCGGATGCAAACGCAGAGTCGCGTGATGGATCGGCCTTGAACGAGCCCGGTGACTCGACGTCGACAGGCGATGCAACGACGAGTAAACCCGCGACCGGCGACAGCGCCCCTGACGCCGAGCCCGCGACGAGTCAGGGGTAGCCGATGACCGCCGCGGTGATGCAACTGGCGTTGTTCGGCGACGACACCGACGCTGTAACACCGCAGCAGGTTCGCCGGGTATGGCGACCGTTGCAGCAGCCTTTGACTGCGAAGACCGTGGCGAGGTTCTGGGCGAAGGTGGTCAAGACTCCGAGCTGCCATTTTTTCAGGGGGTCGGTGAGTTTTCCGGACGGCTACGGCAGATTTACCTTCACCGACGGCGACGCACCACGCACGTTGTCCGCGCACCGGTTCGCTCTTCTGCTCGAATACGGCGACCTCGGTGACGGGATCGTCGGTGAGCACGACTGCGACGAGACATTGTGCGTGCGGGTGGCCGACGGTCACCTCAAACGCGGCACCCAGTCGGCGAACCTCGCGCACGCTGTTGCCGTCGGCCGGCACATCGGACCGACACCGGCAGGCGGGGATCCGCGCGGACGCTACGGGCGCGCCGTTGCGATCCGCGACGCACTCAAGGACGGCTACGACGAACCGAGACTGCGGGCCGCGTTCGCGGGCCACAGCTTCGACGCCCAAGCACCACCGACCCTGTTCTGACACGATCACTGACAATGTTGTCGGTGGCGACCGGTAGAGATAGATCCATCAAGGCTTGGGCCGCGCCGCCGCACCGGTGAGAGCAGTCCTCAACGAAACGGACGTACGAGATGACGCTCTCCTCGCTCTTCACCGACGACGTCGGACCGCTCCCCCTGCTCGCTGTCGCCGGTGCCGGATTCCTGATCTGGTACGTGCGGTACCTCGGCGAGAACGACCCCGGATGGAAGGGTTTCGTGGCGAACATTCTCACCGTCATCGGTGTCGGCGCGTACCTCGTCGTTCTCGCTGTCGTGTTCGGCGCGTTCATCGCGGTGATCGGCGCGTTCATCGCGGTGATGCTGTTCATGGTTCCCCTGTTCGCGCTCGGCGGTGCCAGCGGAGTCGCCGACCGCAGACCCCAACGCGGGTACCACCGCGATCCCTACGACAACGACTACTACTGAGATGAGTCGCTCCGGAAGCTCGTCGATTGCCGCTACGACTCGACATGTTTCCCAGCTCAAGTCGGGGATACTGAGCTGATGAACATGGCAGACGACATCAATGCGAAAGACTTTGAACAACAGCACCGCAACGCAAGAGCACTCAAGATGAGACAGGCTGCCGTGCAAGCGTTGGAGCAACAACTTACGAACTTAGCGCCAAACTTTGCAGAGTCTGCGCGTGCGCTCAAGGTCCAACAAAACCACGGGATATTCCGAAAAGCGTGGAACGTCGAACTGACCATCTACGACGGTGTCATGATCAATGGGGAGTACCCCAATCGAGATCGTGCGCGCGTTCGCATCTTCGATGACGGTACGTGGATCCACCTCAACGAAAAGTGGAAAGCCGGGAGCAGCACTTACAGCAGTACCCATCCCCCCACCGAGATCCAAGTCCAAGACGCGCTCAAACAGTGGTTGAGGATCGAACGAAACCGTTGATGTGTTCGGTAAGTCCGTGGCTCCATACGATCGAACAAGCCAACCAGGGACACTGACCGACCGCCGCGTCCGCACGGACGCTTCTGCACAAGACAGTTCGTACAAAGCCAGGCGGTGCAACCTCGACTGCATACGCGACGCAACCGTATTCGTGCACGTGCCCGACGACCGTGTCGGGACTGTCTGAATAACGGTTGATCCGGTCCTTGGTTCGACACGCCGAGCTCAG
>NZ_JASHKS010000058.1:0-19620 GCF_030056835.1 Rhodococcus sp. IEGM 1372
GAACGGAAACTAACCGACGCCAAGGTCGGATCCACCGTTAATCTGACACTCCCCGTCGCCTCCGCGGCGAACCCCTGGGGTGGGTCGAGTTCGATGATCTTGCGGCCGAGGGTGCGCATGATCCGCATCCCACCGGTCGCCGTTCCGACCGCCAGCACCGTCGCGGTGAGGAAGTAGCACCACAGAGGAATCGTGTAGTCGGCCTGATTGCCCGATACGACCAACGCCAGCACCACGATGCCCATCGTCTTCGCTGCATCCTGCATTCCGTGTCCGAAAGCCATGGCCGCTGCCGAGCACGTCTGTGCCCGGCGGAATCCGCGGCTGGTGGCACTGGGAGACGATCGTCGGAACATCCACAGAATGGCCACCATCGCGGCGCTTCCGAGCACGAAACCGACTGCAGGAGAAACGATCATCGGGAGGATCACCTTGGTCGCGACGCCTCCCCACAGCACCGTCATTCCGCCGGCCAGTGCAGCTCCCACCATGCCGCCGACCAATGCGTGCGAGGACGAGGACGGCAACCCGTACCACCAGGTGATCAGATTCCAGACGATGGCACCGACCAGGGCGCACCCGACCACGAGCAACGCGTCGGATCCGACGTCGAGGGCGATGATTCCCTCCCCCACCGTCGACGCGACCTTCGCACCGAAGAAGGAACCGAGCAGATTCCCCACCGCGGCCATGACGAGCGCCGTCCGCAGGGTGAGTGCGCGAGTGGACACCGACGTCGCGATGGCATTGGCCGAATCGTGAAAGCCGTTGGTGAAGGTGAACGCCATCGCAAGGGTGATGACCAGAACCAGTGCTACCACCGCGCACTCACGTCTCTTTCAGCACGATGGATTCGATGACGTGCGCGACCTTCTCGAAAGCGTCTGCGGCATCTTCGAGTTCGTCGCCCACTCCCTTGAGCTTCATCACGGTCAATGCGTCGAATCGGCCGTCGAACAGATCCGCCAGAAAAGTCCGATAGGCATGATCGGCCCGGTTCTCGAGCTCGTTGATCTCGATCCAGTAGCGCTCGAGATCCTTCATCGACGCCAGCCTCGGCATTGCATCCGCGGTGACCTTGGCCGACCGGTCGAGGATGTCGATCATGTCGTGCATGTGCGGGGTCAGTTCGTCGATTCGGTACAGCGAGAGCAGATGTGTCGCCGCTTCCATGTGGTCCATCACGTCGTCGAGGCTCGAGCCGAGGACGTAGATGTCGGTGCGATCGAACGGGGTGATGAAGCTCGAGTTCAAGGTGCGGAACAGATCGTGGGTGACGCTGTCGGCTTCGTGCTCGAGATCGACCATTCGACGCGCCACCGCATCGATTTCCGGTGCGGATTCGAGCAGTTCGGTCAACGTCTTCGCTCCGGTGGCCAACAGCTGAGCCGAGGAGTTGAACAGGTCGTAGAACAGAACGGACTTGGGTTTGAAGCGTGCGAACATCTTTCGTCTCCTGAATGGTGCGGCTACCGGCGAGCGCCGGCGTAGGGCTCGAGCAGATCCGACGGCACGCGGTGGTCGGCATCGGCGGGCAGGACCAGTTCGGGCGCACCGGCGCGTGATCGTGGTGCCATCTCGAACGCCTCGATGGACTGGCAGTACTTCGAGACTCGGATGACGGACATGTTCATCCGTGCCGTCATGTCGGTCACCCAGTACGGCACTCGCTCGTTGGCCTTGATCTCCAGGATCGCCAGCTTGGGCGGGATGATGAAACGGTTCTGGGCACCGGAATCGAATCGGAAGTCGCGATCCCGGCCGTGCACCTTGTGATCGATCGTCACCCGTAGACCGAGGTCGGCCTCACGACCGATGTACGCCTCGCGCAGATAACCGGTGGTGACCATCGGGCGCAGATCCAGATTGGCGATCAACGTGCTGACCTCGTTGACGAACGGGCGTTGGCTCGGATCGCACTCGATCTCCTCACGGCCGTTCAACCACCGTTGAGAAACGTCGTAGGGCAACGAGATTCGACGCTTCTGGGTGACTCTGTTGACGCGCTGCTTGATCTCGATCTGCACCGGTGTGTCGTCCGTGCATTCGGACGGTGCCCCGTACAGCCGCACCCGAACCTTGCGTCGGAACTTCAGGCCCTCGATCTTCTCCCAGTAGAACCGCAGGTCGGTGGTGTCGTAGTACAGGGAGGTGACCGGGTAGCCACCCTTGGGCGAGAACGGATCGGTGTCCATCCGCGCCGTCAACTCTTCACGAACCTGAGCGACGTCGGCTTCGGCGACGAAGTACTTGATCTCGTACCTGTTGAACGAGTGCAGCTTGCTGGCGGTCTGCTGATAACCGGTGGGCTCGGTGTTCAGGTCCTCCGGCGACGCACCCTGCTTCTCCAAAGCGGCCTTGGGTCGAAATTTGTCGAACAGATACATGGATCGAACCTTCCTTCGGTGGGTGTGCATGGTCCGGCGACGCCGCGTTCAGTTCGGCTCCGCGAACACGATCGGGGGTAACTCGGCGGCCCCGTCCGCCTCGGAGGCGATCAGCAGTTCACCCGCGTCGGTGTAGGCGACGGCCTCGCCCTGTGGTTGATCGGGTCCCTCGAAGACACCGGCGGGAGCGCCCGAGAAGGCTGCGGCCACATCACCGTCGGCGATTTCGAAGACGAACAGATCCTTCTTGGTTCGCAGTGCCCCCACTGTGGCGTCGGCATCGACGGCTGCACCGGTGATCGGTCTGCTCGACCCGTCCGGCGCAGTCGCAGACACCGTTCCGGAACGGACCAGATCGATGGATGTCGTTGTGGTGTCGATGGTTTCGTCACTGCTGTAGATCGACGCGGCCGCACCGCCCGAGACCTTGGTGATCAAGACCGGTTGCCCGGTGGGCGTCAGAGCGAACGCCTCGACATCGTGTGCGCCGTCGGGGTAGCGCATCGTGATCGAGGTGCGCCGGTCGGTGGCCACGTCGACGCCGATCAACGTGACGCTGTCGCGGTCGTTGTCGTTGTCACCGGTGTCGGCGAGCCACACGATCCCCGCGCTGTCGACGGCGATGTCCTCGACGTCGACCGTCTCGACTCCGACGTCGACCCACCTGGTCACCTCGCATGCCCGGTCCAGCACCGCCAGCCGGTCGTCGCTGCCGCGGTCTCCGATCGCGTAGCCGGTATCGCCCCTCCACGCCAGGCCCGACAACTCGGACAGGCCCGAGTCGGTGGGGGTGCACCAGGTTGCGAACGGTGCTGTTGCGGTCGTGGGTTCGACAGCCGCGAGCTCGGTTGCCGAACACGACGCGAGGACCCCGCACCCCGCGAGAATCATGCCCACGCGTCGTCTCCGAGTGTTCACCCGACCGTCGCCTACCCGCCACGAGATCGAGCGTCGGCGGTCACCGCGCGGGAGCAGCATCGGTTCATGAACGGTCGAACTTCTGTTCCCGAGTTGCTGGTCGCCACCGGCACTGCGCGCACGCTGTCGCAGGCCGCCTCCTTCGTGATGGAGGGAATGGTCCTGATCAACGGCTTGCCGCTGCGCGATCCTCGCCGCGAAGTTTCCCCGGCAGACACCCTGACCCTGCGCTGACCGCCGGGACATCACGACGATCCCGTCACGACAGGATCGTCGGCGAGTGCATCGGTGCGAATCTGCAGCCGTGACTTCAATTCCGCAGCCTTGGCGTCGATCTCCTCCTGAGTGAGCGCCGCCGACGTCGGAACGGATGCGGCAACGTCGTCGACGATGTCGAGCACTCGGCCGCTCGCCCACAGCTCGTCGTAGATCGTGCGGAAGGCGGCGTCGTACTCGTCGGTGAATTCCGTCGAGTCCAGGAACATGTCCTTGAGCGAATTACCCAACATCGGGCCGCCCTCGGGCATCCCCCCGCCTTCCGGAATCTCCATTCCCTCCGGCGGGGTGAACCCCTCGGGCATCTGCGGCATCCCACCGCCACCTGCCCCTCCGCCGCCGGGCATCATCGACACCGCGTCGTTCGCACCGGCGGTGGAATCGGAGTTCAGAGCCAGATTCAGATCCCACGACACCACCGAGAACGTCTTCGAGTCCAGGTCGTAGTACAGGTAGAAGTTCTTTCCCGGGCCGCCCATGTCGTCGCCGTTACCCAGCAAGTTCTGCAGGGCAAGGTAATTCGCCAGTGAGTCGACATCGACATAGTCGGCCAGATGCGCATCGAACTCGGCCTGATCGGCACCGTCGAGCCACTTCAACAGCGTGATGATCGGTTGCAGGTCCGCGGTGCCGAGAGCGTTGATCTGGGTGTATTGCTCGGCGTACGTCGTCTGATCGTCTCCCTCGTAGGTGAAACTGGCCTCGGCACCGACCTTGTACAGCACCCCGTCGCCGTCCTCCAGAGAGTTGGCGTAGTCGTCGTCGGGAGCGACGACTACCAGCCGCGTCGTCTCGGCCGAATCGTTCACCGAGTACGTGGTGTAGGTGAAGTCCTGGGTCGCCTGGCCCGAGGCCTCGGTGATCGCAAGAGACACCGACTCGTTCAACGCGGGCGTATACGGCCGAAGCGACAGCGTGGTGTGCCCCTGATAGGCCCGCCCCTCGGAATACTCCGCGAAGTCGATCAGAAACGGAAGATCCTCGGGCGCATCGAAACTGAGCGGCTCGCCGAACATATTCATCCCGGCACCGCCGGGCATGGCCCCACCCTCCGGCATCGCCGCACCCTCGGGCATGGCCCCACCTTCCGGCATCGCTGCACCCTCCGGCATCGCCGCACCCTCTGCAGGTGTTGGTCGACCGGATGTCCCGGCGTTACCTCCGCCGCGGCCGGGCATCGAGCCGTCGTCGCTGCTGAGAGTTGCCAGTGTGGAGTTGCCCTTCAATCGGATCCCGACGTCGGTGATCAGGGTTCCGTCGATGGTGATGTCTGCGGGTACCGACTCCTTGACCCCTTCGTTCTGGAAGGAGTCCTTCAGTGTCTGGTAGTCGCCGGCGTCCACGTCGATCGAAATGGAGCGCGACACAGTGGTATCGAACAGATCGACCGTGCCCTGGACGTTCTCGGTGATCTCGGAGGCGATCACGGTTGCATCACCGGTGATGTACGGGCGGATCCGGGTCGACCCGAACACGGTCGCCATCACCACGACGAACACCAGCAGGGTGGCAGCAATTTTCCAGTGCTGCCGCACCGTCCGCGGTACTCGGTGGACGAGCCTCCTTCGCAGGGTTGTCGGGGCCGAGGGAAAGTTCGTGTTCGGGTCGGTCACGATCAGATGTCCGTCTGGTCGTATCCGGTGAGTACCGAGACCCGTTGCCCTGTGTTGACCTCACTGAGAGCAGCGATCAACTCGCCGGGTTTCTTCCCGGATCTGAGTTGGGCCGTGAAGTAGAGCTCGGTCAACGCACCCGATCGCACCGATTCGGTACTGACCAGCTCGAATTCCTTGCAGTACTTGATCAGTACGTCTTCGACAAGATCGGTGTAGTCGGCGTCGGGCGGCACCTGCACCTTGACGACCTGGCGCTGGACATCGAGTTTGAACCAGTTGAACTTGCTCATCACCACCATCACCAGGCAGATCGCAAACGTGGCCGCAATCGCCAGTACGTAGAACCGAGTTCCCGTGGCCATGCCGATCGCCATCACGAGGAAGATGAACCCGACGTCGCGAGTTTCCTTGATGGCGTTGCGGAATCGGACGACGGACAGCGCGCCGACGAGCGCGAAAGCCCGTGCCACGTTCGATCCGACGACCAGCATGATCAAGCTGATGACCATGCCCACCGTGACGAGGGTCTGTACGTAGGACTGGCTGTACGAGACGTTCTTGTGGGTGAGTCGGTAGACCCAGCCGATGATCGCCGACAGGACGAACGACAGTGTCAGAGACACCACGATGTCGAACGTCGAGAACGTTCCGCTCAGGTCTTGAATGTTGAAATTCATTGCATTCCGATCGAGTCGATTCGAATTCCGCACCGGTCACCGGGAGCACGTGACCCGCGCGCCGACATCCGCAACCGATGCTGTTTACCGTTTGTTCGGATGCCGTTAACCCTAGAGACAGCTGCGACGGAAATTCCACCTCAGAAGCTGGCAGTTTCCTGCCAATTCAGCCGTTCATTTGCTGGCAGCGATCGAATTTCGAACGCACACGACCCGGCGTCCCACTCGGACGTCGGTCGGTTCGATTCTTCGGTTGTGTTGTGCATCAATCGATTACGCGTAAGCGCACGTGTACGTACCGTCAATCCATCGTCGAGCGAAGTGACGGCAGAATTACTTCGTCGATTATTCGCGTTCGGTATTCCGAATCCAAAGGCTCGGCGTCCGTCAACGGACCCGTCATGATTGCGCTGAACACCATGTATTGCAGAAAGTCTGCCGATCTCGGCCTGCTCGACAATTCCCCCCGCTGCACCGCACGAACGACGACGGATTCCAGGAACCGAGCCTCGGGTTCGAGAAGCGTTCTTCGCACCGCTGCCGCCAACTGTTCGTCGACCATCACCGCATGGTGAATCGCCGCGGCAAAACGTCGATCGTGCTCTGCCCCCTCGGAGATCCGGCGCATCAGCTCCACCAGATCGCCGCGAAGAGTCCCGGTATCGATTCCGGCGAACGGCGGCGGGCCGACCGATTCGATGGCGGCGATCACCATCTCCCCTTTGCTCGACCACCGCCGGTACAGGGTGGCTTTGCTGCACTGCGCTCGCTCGGCGACGAGATCCATCGACAGCGAGTCGTAACCGACGTCGCCGAGACACATCAGTGCAGCGTCGAGAAATTCTTCCTCGCGCTCCGCACTGACCCTCGATCGACGTGGAGCGTCGCTGTTCATGCGTGCCACCTCATCGAATCGAAACAGTTTCGTACCGCTTCTACACTGTAGCGGTGAGGCAAAATTCTGTCACCGGACGAGCAGTGCGGGTGACCGACGTCACGGTCGTGTGCCATTGTTGAAGCCGTCGGATCGGCGTGAACGGCTGGAGAAAATCGTGACGGCCTGGTGGCGGTGGTACGCAGCGCTCGGCGCAGTCGGCTGCGCCGCTTACTTCGTTGTCCCGACCACCGTCTGGGGCCAGTCGGTCTTCGTCCTCGTCGGAGCCTCCGCCGTTGCCGCCACCGTCGTCGGCACCAGGATGCACCGGCCCCGCAACCGTACGGCCTGGCTGGCCATCGCCATGGGCACCGCCCTGTGGGTGATCGGCGACATCGTCTACGAGTGGATCCACATCACCCAGGGCAGTGTCCCCTACCCGTCGCCGGCGGACGCGATCTACCTCGTCGGCTATCCGGTCTACGGTTTCGGCCTGTTCCTTCTCGCTCGCCACAAGTGGCGACCAAGCGAACGCGGCCACGTGGCAAACAGCGCCATCATCATGGTCGCGTTCGGACTGCTCACATGGGTGTTCGCCGTGCAGCCGTCGCTCGGCGGAGGCGGCATCTCCGGAACCGCAGGCCTGGTCGACGTCGCGTACCCCGCGATGGACATCTTTCTGCTGGGACTGCTGGCCCACTTCGTCGGCTCACGGCAGTGGCGGACCCTGTCCTACCGGCTCCTCACCGTGGCCGTAGCGCTGCTCGTGGTCACCGACACCGTGAACAACTTCGCGATCGTCTCCGATTCCTCGTCCGACAGGTCTGTGTTCGACGTCGGATGGATCATGTCCTACGTCCTCATCGGGGTCGCCGCCCTTCACCCGTCCATGCGGCGCATCACCAACCCGAACATCGAATCCGACGCCCACCTGATGGCGTCGTTCACCACTCCCACGGTCGTCGTGCTGACCGCGGCCACCCTGACTGCGCCGATCGTGATGTTCATCGAGGTCGTTCGCGACGAGCCGATCGCCCAGTGGGGATGGGCGGTGCTGCTCTGCGCTCTCGCACTGGTGGTCCTGGTGATGCTCCGCATCACCGATCTGCTGCGGTTGTTGCACACTCAGACCGTCCAGCTCCGTGCCGTCGCCGATACCGATCACCTCACCGGACTGGCCAACCTACGCGCCCTCGAGCATCGACTCTGGGGCAATGCGGGTGAGTCGACCTTGCTCACCGTCGACATCGACCGATTCAAGGAGATCAACGACACCTTCGGACGCGGCCTCGGCGACCAGGTCCTCGTGGTGGTCGCCGAGCGACTGCGAGGCGTCGCCGACGACTCGATTCTGTTGGCGCGCTTGGCCGGTGACGAGTTCGCCCTGTGTGGCGCATCGGAGTCGATGGACCCGGCCGCGTTGGCGCACCGGATTCAGCTCCTGTTCGCCACTCCTTTCGAGGTGGGGAACATGACCCTGCTGATCGAAGCGAGCGTCGGAGTCGCGTCGAATTCTCTCGGCGACGGTGAGGACGAAACGACACCCGATCGCCTCGTACAGCGCGCCGACCTCGCCGTCCAGGCCGCGAAAGCCGCCCAGTCTCGCGTCGCGTACTACGACCGGTCGATGGACCGGGACAAGAGCGAGCAGCTCATCATGCTCGGCGAACTCACCACGGCACTGGAGACGGATCAACTGCAACTGCACTATCAGCCGCAGATCGACCTCACGACGATGACCGTCGTCGGCGTGGAAGCACTGCTGCGGTGGCATCATCCGAACGGCACCGTCCTGTCCCCCAGCACATTCCTGCCCACCGCCGAACGCACCGGACTGATCCGGCCGTTGACGAGCTACGTCCTCACCCAGGCCCTCGCCCAACGAAGGCAGTGGATGGCCGATGGGCTCGAGCTGAGCATCGCCGTCAACATCTCGACCCGAAACCTGTTCGACGACACCCTCATCGAGCAGGTGTGTACGGCGCTCGAGCAATTCGATTGTCCACCGCGCCGATTGACCGTGGAGGTGACCGAGACCTCGGCGATGACCGACCCGATCGGCGCGACCGAGACGCTGTCGATACTGCATGCGATGGGCGTGCAGGTCGCCATCGACGATTACGGAACCGGTTACAGCTCGCTCGCCTACATCGAGCGATTGCCGGTTCAGGAGCTGAAAATCGATCGCACGTTCATCGGCGGCATGGCACACAACCCGGCGCATGCCGCCATCGTGCGATCGACCGTCGAGCTCGCCCGTACGCTGGGATTGTCGGTGACGGCAGAGGGAGTGGAGGACGAGGTGACGATGACGGCGTTGCGCGAACTACGGTGCGGACGAGCGCAGGGTTACCACCTCGGCCGTCCCACCTCGGCAGACCGACTACCCGCCCTCGTCGCCGAACTGAACGCGCATCTGAATACTGCTACAGGAGAACGGATATCATGACCGAAGCAGCCCTGTCGGTGTATGCCGCGATTCGATCTCGCCGCGACGTCCGCGCCGAGTTCGACGGAACCGTCGTCGACGACGACGTTCTGCGACGAATCCTCGGAGCGGCGCATCAAGCCCCGAGCGTGGGCAACACCCAGCCCTGGGACTTCGTGGTCGTCCGCAAGCCCGATACTTTGAGCGCATTCGCGACCCACGTGGCCGGCTGCCGACAGGATTTCGCGGACAAGCTCGACGCCGAACGACGAAAGACGTTCGACCCCATCAGAATCGAGGGAATCGAGACCAGTGGAACCGGGGTGGTGGTCACCTACGATCCCGACCGTGGAGGTCGGCACGTCCTCGGCCGCGACACCGTCGACGACACCGGATTGTTCTCCGCCGTCCTCGCCATCGAAAACCTCTGGCTCGCAGCGATAGCCGAGAACGTCGGCGTCGGCTGGGTCTCGTTCTACGACGAGGCATACCTCACCGAACTGCTCGACATCCCCGCACCGGTCCGCCCGATCGCCTGGCTCTGTGTGGGTCCGGTCCAATCGTTTCAGGAGGTACCCGATTTGGAACGCTTCGGTTGGCGTAGCCGCCGTCCACTGGACGACGCCCTGCACTTCGAGCAGTACCGCCGATGAGGGCGCGCCTGGTCGCGGCGGCCACTGTCTGCCTGCTCGTCGCCGGCTGCTCTGCGGCCGAATCCCCGACCGAACCGACCACTCCGGCAACCACTCCGGCGGCCGAGCCCGCACAGGCCCCGGATGCGGCCGACCCGATCGGTACCGTCGTTCCTCTTGCGGGTGCACCCGAAGGTGTCGTGGTGGGATCGTCCGGGATCGCTGCTGCCGGGGTGCGGGAGCCCGACGGCGTGGTGCTGTTCGACGCGGCCACCGGTGCCGTGCGCCAGATGGTCTCGACGACGGGTGCGCCGCGACATCTCTCACTGGCCGGTCCCGACGGCCCGGTGTTGGTTCCGCTCGAGGGCAGTGACGAACTGCTCGAGATCTCACTCGCCGACGGCGCGATTCTGTCGACCGCCACCGGCGTCGGCCGTCAACCACACGATGCGGTGCAGACCTCCGACGGCACCGTCGTGGCCACCAACGAGATGGGTGGCGGAGTGATCTTCCTGCGCGACGGAGCAATCGTGTCGGAACTACCGCCGGGCCCTGTCCAGCCCGGCGGCGCTGCCGCTCTCGGTCCGTTCGCGGCCGTCGCGGATGTGCAGGGCAACGGTGTGTGGGTCTACGACGGCGCGACGCAGCAGGAGGTGTCGCAGGCTCCGATCGGCGTCAAGCTCACCCACGCGGTGACGGTGAATCAGACGGTGGCCGGGTTCGCCGACACCGACGGCGGTACGGTCCTGCTCGCATCGGTCGACGACGCCGGCGGCATTCGTCAGATCGCATCGATCGACGCACCGGGTAACCCGTACGGGCTCGCCGTGGATCTCGAACGTCGGTTGCTGTTCGTGACACTGACCGCGTCGAACGTACTGCGGGTGGTCGATGTATCCGATCCCGCAGCTCCGCGAACCCTGGGCGATGTTCCGACGGTGACGCAGGCCAACTCGGTGGCGGTCGATCCGCGGAACGGCGACGTGCTGGTGACCGGCAGCGACCCCGGCGCGGCGAGTTCGATTCAGATCATCCCCCGCGCCGAGTTGCCGGTCGGTTAGGGCGTCACCACCCGTAGGAGCCCGGGATTCCCTTGAACGGACCGACGACGTCGTCGGTGATCCAGCCCTCGTAGAACCCGCCTTCCTGGGGTCGGACCGCTTCGCCGTCGATCTCGCACTCGAGGCGGCTGGGCGAGAACGCCAGGTAACCCGCGATCTCGGCGAACCGAGGGGTTGGGTTCTCGTAGCTCCACCCGGCGGCCTCTGCGACAGCGTCTCCACCGTGGACGTCCCAGTAGGTCGCTGCGCCTTTCCACTCGCAGTGCGTCGAGCGGGCCGCCGAGGGGGTCAGCGCGCCGGGAACGACGTCTGCAGGCGAGATGTACCAGGTGGGCGGATGGCTCGTCTCGAGCACGCGGTACGCGGCGGTCGTGCGGGCGATCACCTCGCCGCCGAGCCGGACGACGAGGGAACGGTTCGAGGCTTCGAGCTTGGGCGGACGGGGGTAATCCCAGACCGATTCCTGGCCCGGCTTCGGCTTCTCGGAAACAACGGATCTCGGCAAGTGTGTACTCATCCTTCGATGGTGCCACCGGGCGTCACGGGGCGTCGACGGGATAGAGATCGTCCACCCGTTCCTCGTCGAGAATCCAACGATCGACCTCGTCGAGTGGTTCGACCGTGCGCACCGAGATGACCGGGGATTCGGGCGGGCGGTGTTCGTTGCGGACCGGCTCGACGCGGACCGACTCGACGTGCTCTGTCGGCGCGGGTGCCGGTATATCCGGGGTGGTGAGTTCGGCTGCAGGTGTCACGGGTTCTGTTCTCGGGACAATAGCCACCTCCTCTACGGCGGGTACTTCGTCTGTGGTCTTCGGCAGTTCCGCCGGTACCCGAACGAGGATGCCGAGTCCGTGGGTTGCGGCCAACAGACTCACCGGAGCGACGGTTGCGATGGCCGCCGACAGGGCCGGATGCAGTGTGCCTGCGTCGGAGATGAAGGCGTGCATGGCATTTGCGCCGATACTCACCAGAGCTGCCGTGATCAACACACCCCAGAAGAAGCGTCGACCACTGCGTTGATCTTCGAATTGGGCCAGCGCGATCACGGAGATCGTGGCCTGCAGGATGGTGCCGTCGACGATCACCGGCCACAGCCAGGACAGCGAGCGTGGAACGCCTGCCATCGTGGCCAGATCCCACAGTGCAGCGAAACTGAGCACGAAGGACGCAATTCCGATGACGGTGGTGATGACGACCGCACTGACTAGCGTCGCGCGCAGGACCTTGTTCATGGATCGTCATGAAACACGAACCCACCGACAAGTTCGGTGTGGTCGAAGCCGGCTAGCGAGCTTCCGCGACGAGACCGTGCACGACGAATTCGGCGAAGCCCCGAATGTCGCTGTCGTCGAGCCCGTCGGTACCGGCGAGGGGGCTGGTCTGAACGCCCAGGAAAGACGACAGAATCATCACTGATGTCCGGGTCGGATCCAGTGTCTCCGGCAGGTTTCCGAGACTGCTCTCTGCTGCGATGTAATCCGAGAGAAGAAGTGGTGGACCGCCCGCCTCGCGCACCTTTTCCTCGAGCTGGTCGGCCGTGAGATTCGGCCGGGCAACCGGCACCGCGTCGTTCATCGGGAGAACAGCCTCTCGAAGTCGAGAGAGTTGGGTGAACGTCTCCTCGAGCAGGTCCACGATGGGTGCCGTCCCGGCGCGCCCGGGTAGTTGCGCCATCCATTCGGTGACCTCACGCTGACCTGCGAGTACTGCCGCTGCGAACAGTGCTTGCTTGTCGGGAAAGTGTCGATAGATGGTGCCTTCGGACACTCCTGCGCGCTCGGCTATTGCTCTGGTGGTGGCCCGGTGATAGCCGACCTCGGCCACCAGCTCGGTCGTGGCATGAATCAACGCGTCCTGGGTGCGCTTGGATCGCTCTTGCATGCCCTCATTCTCCCGTGTTCGATTCCGCGGACCTCGTCGACGGTGTTCAGTCGGTGATGTCGCGGCGTCGGAACACCGTGAACGACGCCGACAGCGCCACGATTACGTACGCCGCGCCGACGATGGACGCCACCGCCAGTGTCATTGCGGCGTTTCCGCCCTGTGCGAGAGCGGTGAGGACCGACCCGGGGAGCCAGTCCGCCGCGTCACCGGCGACCGCAGCGATGATGGCCTCGACCAACAGGACGTAACCGACTCCTACTCCGATCGCGATTCCGGCGGAGCGAGTGAAGGTGGCCAGTGCCAGACCGAGGGTCCCCCACACGAGTAGCGAGAGATACAGGTGCAGGTACGCGGTGAGCACCACGCCGACGGTGCCATCGCTCCATGCGTCGGGCGCGTATCCTCCGGCCTGCGCGGCTATCGGTGCGACCACGACGTTGACGACGGTTGCAGCTGCACTGACGGCAGCCGTGGCGGCGGCGAGGGCGATCCACTTGCCGAGGAGCAGTCGCCATCGGCGTGGTTCTGCGGCGACGAGGATGCGGACCAGTCCCGTGCTGTAGTCGCCTGCGGTCGCCAGTGCCCAGAACGCGAGAGTGACCACCCCGAAGAACGACGCTGCGGCACCGAGTCCGGCGATGATCCCGTCTGCGGACAACAGCGTCTGGGCGGTGGGGAACGCCACGCCGGGACCGTCCGTCATCGAGGTGCCGTCCTGCGGGACGACGTTGAACATGACGAAGTTGATCAACACTGCGAACACGGCTGTCAGTCCGAGCCACCCGAGGACGATGCCACGCCGACCGATGCGTACCGATTCACTGCGCACGACGCCGATCATCGTCGCGCTCCAGCCGTGTCGCGTCCGCTCAGGGCAGCGTCGCGGTCTCGAGCCAGTTCTCCGTCGTCCGAACCGGTCATGGCCAGAAACACCGCTTCCAGGCTGTCTCTGTGCACGGCGAGCGTTCGCAGTGTCACTCCGGCTTCGGCGGCAACGCGGTTGATCCTCGCCGCATCCGCGGCTCCGGCCGAAACACTCAACGTTTCAGCGGATTTCGGGGACACTGTCCATCCGTTTCGGGTCAGTGCATCACGCAGTCTCGAGGTGTCGATGTCATGTTCGGCTGCAATGTCGACAGTGGTGTCGGCGCGTTCCATCAGCTCCGAGATGGGCCCGGAGAACATCAGGACACCGAAGCGGATCACCACGACATACGAGCAGATGGACTCGATTTCCGTCATCAGATGTGAGGACACCACGACGGTGCGGCCCTCCGTTCCCAGTCTCTGCAGCAGTGCTCGGATCTCGACGATTCCGGCTGGGTCGAGCCCGTTGGTCGGCTCGTCGAGAATGAGCAGGGTCGGGTCGGGCAGAAGTGCCGCGGCGATGCCCAGGCGCTGCTTCATGCCGAGTGAAAATCGCTTGACGGGTTCGGACCCTCGCCCTGCCAGGCCGACGATGTCGAGCACATCGTTCACCCGCGATCGCGGGATTCCTCGCAGTGCAGCAATGGAACCGAGATTGGCTCGGGCCGACAGTGCAGGAACGAAAGCGGGTGCTTCGATCAGCGCACCGACCTTTCCGGCGTATCGACTGGGACGCTCGATGCTCTCGCCCAGTACGGACGCCGAGCCGCCGGTCGGAGCGATCAGTCCGAGAAGCATGCGAATGAGGGTGGATTTTCCGGAACCGTTGGGGCCGACCAGTCCGACCACCCCGCCGGCAGGCAGTTGCAGATTCAGGTCATCGACTGCGGCGAGGGAGCCGAACTCCCGTCTGAGCGTTTCCGTGCTGACGATCATGATTCCTCCGAATGTAAGTGAGCGCCCACTTACATTTGCACACCGGGCTCGATCCCGCAAGGAAAAAGTGGGTGCCGAACGACCATGCCCGCGCACCCACGTTCTGCGAATGCTTCCGAAACCGCGAGAAAGGATCACCGACCGTCGTCTTGCCACACGACCGGCGGACATGGACCGAGATCGAGGCGACCGGCGACTTCGATTGCGCCGCAACACATTCAGCAGAACATCGGGATCGGTCACGAAACGCATGTGGCAATTCAAACGGAAGTGGCCGACACGAGATGCGACATCGGCCGAGCCCTCGGGGCCGACGTCGCCACCGGAAATGAAGTCCACGGCAGGCGAGAGTCGAGGGCGCAGTACCGACACGGCGGATCTAGCGTCCGACGATGAACGATTCTTCCCGGGCGCATGCGAGCGCACCGAGGCCGCTCAGGGATCAAGCGGTACGAACGGCTCCACGGTAGAAGTCGGCGCGATCGTGTGCGGACATTCCGCCCCATACGCCGTAGGGCTCATTCGCCTCGAGGGCGTGCTGGCGGCACTGTTCGAGTACCGGGCAGCGGCCGCAGACCTGCTTGGCGGATTTCTCACGCGAGAGGCGAGCGCGGCCTCGTTCACCTTCGGGATGGAAGAACACGGACGAGTCCAATCCGCGACACAGACCGTCGAGTTGCCAGTCCCAGACGTCAGCGTTGGGAACGGGAAGTTGGACCGGCCTGGCGGGTGCGCCTCGCACCATGAGCTGTCTCCTCACTGAAAAAGTGAACAAGCTCACTATCTCGCATTCGTCATACTTTTACAAGTCCTTTCGGTCATTCGTAGTACTTAAAAGCAAGCGCGCTTGCTTGAAATGTGCACGTTCAGGACAGCCGTCAGCAGATCTGCGCCCCGTTTGCGGCCCCAGGCCCGGATGAATGTCGCATTGCCGCAGTCAGACCGACTGGAAATCACATTGATCCCCAGTGGCAGATACGAAACGGCGATCAGTGACTCTCCGACATGCCCGCACGCTTTTCGAGTTCGACGAGAATGCGCTCGGCGATCTTGGTCGGCGGCGGTCCGATGTCGACGACGATCGCGTTTTCGTCGTCACCGAGTGGCTCGAGGGTCGAGATCTGGGTATCGAGGAGCGAGGACGGCATGAAGTGGTCCATTCGAGCGTTGAGGCGTCCGCTGATTCGGTCCTTGGTGCCGGCCAGATGCACGAAGATCACCTCGGCCCCGTCCCTCGATGCGGCGCTCAGCACGTCTCGGTACGACCGCTTGAGTGCCGAGCACGTGACGATTCCCGATCGACCGGTGGAGGTGTGCTCGGTGATCCACTCCGCGATCACGTCGAGCCATGGCCACCTGTCCTCGTCGGTCAGTGGCTGACCCGACGCCATCTTCGCCACGTTGGCGTCCGGGTGCAGGTCGTCGCCTTCTTGCAGGTCCCATTTCAATGCTCCGGCGAGGATGCCCGCCACTGTGGATTTACCCGATCCGGACACTCCCATCACCACGAGAACCGGATGATGTGCTCTGCCTGTCGTCTGTGCTGCCATCCCTCGATACTGCTCCATCACGCTCGCGCGGATCGGACAGACGCGAGAAACCGGGCGACCCGTGGGACGATCGACCGGACATGAGCGAGACCAGCGACTTCCGCCAGCTGCACGATTCGGTGCTCGACGAGCTCGGTCGCGACATCGTGAGCGGCGCGATCCCGAGCGGGACCCGAATCTCGGCCGACGACGTCGCCGTGCGGTTCACCGTGTCGCGGACCGTCGTCCGGGAAGTGGTTCGCGTCCTGGAATCGCTGGGGTTGCTCACCGTGCGTCGACGCGTGGGGATCACCGTGCAGGGCTCGCAGAACTGGAACTCCCTCGACCCGGTGGTCATCCGCTGGCAACTGGCCGGGCCTGCCCGCGCCGAGCAGTTGCTGCTGCTCAGCGAATTACGTTCGGGCATCGAACCTTTGGCAGCCAAGCTCGCTGCGCATCGAGCAACACCCGAGCAATGCGGCGCGCTGACGGCCGCCGTCATCGGAATGTCGTCGACGTCCCGGGCCGCCGACTCCGACGCCTACCTCGAACACGACAGCAATTTCCATCGCACGTTGCTCGCGGCCTCCGGCAACCCGATGCTGCGGTCGATGTCCGACATCGTGGTGGAGGTGCTCGCGGGCCGCACCCGCCACGCCCTGATGTCGCGCCAAGCCGACCCGGAGGCGATCCGACTGCACGGCGTGGTGGCGTCGTCGATCCAATCCGGCGACGCCGACGGCGCCCAGCGAGCCATGTTGGCCATCGTCACCAAGTCCGCCGCCTCGATGTCGGCGGCCTCCGGTGTGACTCCGTCGCCCGGTCTGGTCCCCGACCAGCAGTGATACATCCCGCGCACAAAGCCAGGTACGCCGAGGCGGGGTTCATCGCCTAGATTCGACGGGTGACTGCTCTCGAATTGCCGCTCGAACTTCGCCGCGCGCTCGTTGGAGTAGCTCGTACTCCGCGTCTGCTCGTCGCGTCCGATTACGACGGCACCATGGCGCCGATCGTCTCCGACCCGCAGAAGGCCTTCCCGCACCCCGAGTCGGTCAGCGCCATGCGCGGCCTCGCCTCCCTCGCCGGCACCAACGCTGCCGTCATCTCCGGACGTGCCCTCCGCGATCTCGCGATCCTCTCGCGCCTGCCGTCCGAGGTACAGCTGGTGGGCAGCCACGGCAGCGAGTTCGACGCCGGGTTCGTCAACGCCATCGACGACGACGCCAAGAAGCTCCTCACCGTCATCACCGGCGAACTGCAGGCCATCGCCGACGCCCATCCTGGCGTCAGCATCGAGACCAAGCCGGCCAGCGTCGCGCTGCACGTCCGCAACGCCGAGACCGCCGCCGGTGACGAAGCGCTCGCAGCAGTGCGATCCGGTGCGGCGGCGCGGGACGGCGTTCAGGTCACCGAGGGCAAATCCGTCATCGAACTGGCAGTCATCGTCACCGACAAGGGTGTCGCCCTCGACATCCTTCGTCACCAGGAAGCCGCTACTGCCGCAGTCTTTTTCGGCGACGACGTCACCGACGAGAAGGCCTTCGGACACCTGCACGGGCCGGACATCGGCGTCAAGATCGGACCGGGAGACACGCTCGCGGAATTTCGCATCGACAGCACCGAGCAGGTCGCGCTCGCCCTGGCATTCCTGCTCGAGGAGCGACGACAGTGGCTTTCGGGAGCCGACGCCCCGCGCATCGAACGACTGACGATGTTGGCCAGCCCCAATGCCGTTGCCCTACTGACCCCCGACGCCGACGTCACCTGGCTGTGCCACCCCGAACCCGATTCTGCAGCCGTGTTCGCACATCTGCTCGGCGGCGATCAGGCAGGCCACTTCAGCGTCGGACCCACCCGCGCATCGCTTCCGTTGAGTCAGCAGTACGTGGACGGCACGATGACGGTGCAGACCAAGTGGGCCAGCCTGCAGGTCACCGATTATCTGCCGCACGATATCGGCCAGGGCCAGACCGCGCTGACCCGCGTCATCACCGGCAAGGCCACCGCCGTGGTGACGTTCGCGCCGCGTCCGGAGTTCGGAAAAGCCTGGGCCTCACTCGAACCCGATGTCGACGGCCTGCGCATTCTCGGTACGGCAGATCCGATGGTGCTGCGCAGTCCCGGCGTCACCTGGAACATCGTTTCCGACGGTTCGCAGCAGGCCGCGCACGCCGAGGTCGATCCGTCGAACGGGCCGATTGTTCTCGAATTGCGGCTCGGCACAGACGATCTGAGCGAGCACCCGTGGGACGAGGTGGAGCGTCGCCGCGCGTCGGAGGCGTACTGGAAGGACTGGGCCGACGGCCTGGACCTGCCGCCGCTCAAGCGCGATCTGATGAAGCGATCGGCACTGACCCTCCGCGGCCTCGTCCACGCCGAGTCCGGCTCGATCATGGCCGCAGCCACCACCTCGCTACCCGAAGACATCGGCGGAGTGCGCAACTGGGACTACCGATACTGCTGGCTGCGCGACGCCGCACTCACCGCAGCCGCGCTGGTCGACGTAGGGTCGACGGCCGAGGCCGAGAACTACCTCTCCTGGATCCACGGGGTACTCGAGTCGGTCTCCGGCCCCGAGCGTCTGCACCCGCTCTACACCATCTGGGGTCTCGGGCTACCGCCAGAGGCTGTCATCGACGAGCTGCCCGGCTATGCCGGCTCGCGTCCGGTGCGCGTGGGAAATGCTGCGAATCAACAGGTTCAGCTCGACGTCTTCGGCCCGATCGTCGAACTGGTCTCCGCCCTCGCCCACGCACGCAAGGCCAAGGGTTCCGAAAACGGCCTGTCCGACGACGATTGGGAACTCGTCCGCGCCATGGTCGAGGCCGTCGAGCGTCGCTGGTTCGAGCCCGACCACGGCATCTGGGAGATTCGAGACAACCCCCGGCACCACGTCTACTCCAAGGTGATGGGTTGGATCACCGTCGATCGCGCCATCGGTCTGGCCGAAACCTTCGGTCGTACAACAGAACCCGTTTGGGCATCGTTGCGCGATACCATCCGCGAGGAAGTACTCGCCAACGGCTGGAACGAGGAAGTGCAGTCCTTCACCGCCGCGTACGACGGCACCGACCTCGACGCCGCGACGCTGTTCATCGGATTGTCCGGACTGATCGACCCGGCCGACCCCCGCTTCGCGGCCACCGTCACTGCCACCGAAGCCGAACTGCGCAGCGGCTCGACCGTCTACCGCTACCGCCACGACGACGGCCTGCCCGGCGGCGAGGGCGGCTTCCATCTCTGCGCCGCCTGGCTCGTGGAGGCCTACCTACTGGTGGGACAACGCGCCGAGGCCGAAGCACTGTTCGCCCAGCTCGTCAGCGCCGCAGGCCCCACCGGACTGCTCAGTGAGGAATACGACCCCATCGCCGAACGATCACTCGGCAACCATCCCCAGGCCTACAGTCACCTGGGTCTACTGCGTTGCGCGAGATTGCTCAGCGCCTAGGGCTCACCCCAGCTGCGTCAATGGACCACTGCATTGCACTGGTCCCCGTGGGTTGGACCGGTTAATGGAAATCCTAGGCCGCGA
>NZ_JASHKS010000059.1:0-17403 GCF_030056835.1 Rhodococcus sp. IEGM 1372
TCCATTAACCGGTCCAACCCACGGGGACCAGTGCAATGCAGTGGTCCATTGACGCGAACGGGGTGGGGGTGGGGCCCCGCGGGAGGGTTGGTCAGCTGCTGGTCGTCGAATACGACGCCACCTTCTCGAGTTTCGACGCAACGGTGTGGCGCGTGCAGGAGGTCAAGCGTTTGACGTACTCCTGATTTTCTCGAAGATCCCGCGCGACGTGGTCGGTGGACCATCCCGCGTGCTGTTCGAGGATTCGTCCCACGGCCTCTGCGGCACCGTCCTGGGCGCCGGGTTCGATGCCGATCATGATGCGCCGATGCAGGATGTCGGCCAGGGTGACTGCGTATTCCTCTCGGATTGCCAGCATCACTTCGGCGGCCAGGAACGCGCCGCGACCGTGTCCGACCACCTCTGCCAGTTCCGGTTCGGTGCGCGTCAACTCGAGCAGTTCGTCCACGCGGCTGCCGTACACGGCCACCAATCGGTCGACGAGATGTTCGGATAGACCCAGATCGTCTGCAGCCGAGCGTAATCCGCGAGCAGGATCAGGGCCTGCGCCGGGAAGTGGAGTGGTGCGTGCACAGAACGTCGGCTTCGGGCGCTTCATCTTCCGGTAGACCATCGTCAGCGTCTCCTCGGCCAGCGACAGGTGTGGCGTCAGCTTGCCGCCGACGACCGAGATCAGCCCCTCCAGCTCGTCGTGATCGACGATGTCGTGGCTGCGGGAGATCGCCCGAGTGTCCCCATCGGCTTGGAAGGGGAGGGGCCGAACACCCGCGTACGTCATCACCACCGACTCGCGCGTCAATCCGGCACCGGGGATCAGCTCGTTGGTCTCGGCCAGGATGTAGTCGATCTCGTCCTGCGTTGCCGCCACGGTGTCCAGGTCGCCGTCGAAGCGGTCGTCGGTGGTTCCGATGAGGAAGTGCCCGCGCCACGGAATGACGAGCACGGCGCGGTTGTCCGAGCGGGCCTCGTAGTACACCGCGCACGTCGGAGCGCCGGGAAACGGCCCGACGACGGCGTGAGTTCCCTTGGTACCACCGATCAATCGAGGCATCGAGGGTGCCGAACCGACCAGCACGTCATCGACCCACGGCCCGGCTGCGTTGACGACGACCGTGGCCCGAACCACGGCGGATCGTCCGGTCGAGACGTCGAGGAGTTCGACTCCGGTGACCGTGGATCCCGTCGTGGTCAACGCAATTGCCTGGGTGTGGTTGCGCACTGTCGCGCCGTGCCGCGCCGCGTCGAGCACATTCTCGACGACCAATCGCTCGGCGAACTCGACCTGGCCGTCGTAGTAGTGCAGACCACCTGCGAGTGACGAGGTGTCCAGACCGCCGAGTTCGACGGCCATGGCTTTCTTGTTCAATCTGCGGTGTCGAGGCACCGACTTGTTCCAGGACAAGGCGTCGTACATCGCCATGCCCACCCGCATCATCCAACCCGGTTTGTGGTTGTGGCCGTAGAGCGGAACGACGAACGGCAACGGCTTGACCAGATGAGAAGCAATGTCGAACAGTGCTTCCCGGTCGCGCAGTGACTCGTGCACCAATGCGAACTCCATGAATTCGAGGTAGCGAAGTCCGCCGTGCATCAACCTGCTCGACCAACTGGACGTGCCGCCCCCGAAATCTCCCTTGTCGATCAGGAGGGTTCGGGTGCCCTGCAGTGCGGCCTCGCGGGCGATCGCCGCCCCGTTGATGCCCGCACCGATCACGACGAGGTCGTACTCGTGCGCGGCCACCTCGTCGAGATCCAGTCGTGTGGTGTTACTCATGTCTGTCCTTCTCGTCGTTCCGCTCGGGCTGTGGACCTGTTGCTGTGCAGTTACTTTCGGCCCGCAGACTGCTGCCATGGGCGAGCCTGGTAGACCGTTCCCGGGCGTGGATAGAATTTGCCCGACGCCAATCGGCGGGTGTAGCTGTCGATCGGCGTCGCGTCGGGATCGATTCTGATCTCGACGACGGTGGGTCCTTCGGTGCTGAAGGCCTTGTCGAATGCGTTGGCCAGCTCGTCGGCCGAGGTGACCAGAATTCCCTGCATTCCCAGACCTGCCGCCGCCGCGGCGTACGAGGTGCTGGCCTTCTCGCTCTCCAGGTCCACGGAGTAGCGCAGGCCCTCGTAGTGCAGGTGCTCCCACATGCGGAGCCATCCCCAGGTTCCGTTGTTGAGGACGACGTGCACGATGTTCATGCCGTGGGCGGCCTGGGTGGCCAATTCGCCTACCGAGTAACTGAATCCGCCGTCGCCCGAGACGGTGACGATGCGCGCTTCGGGGCGGGCTTTCGCGGCACCCATCGACGCCGGGGTCGAGTAACCGAGCCCGCCCTGTCCGCGTGCGAACAGGAAGTTGCGTCCCGGCACCGGGTTCTTCAGATAGTTCGATATCCAACCGGCGCTGAAGCTGGCGTCGGAGACGACGATGTCGTGGGGCCGCAGATGCTTGGCCAGTTCGGTCATGGCCCTCGGCGGCATGACCGGGCTCGCCTCACTCAGTCTCAGTGGTTCGGTCGATGCCCATGCGGCGATCTTCGACTCCGCAATTCGCTTCTGCCACTCCGGAACCGACTTGGCTTCCACCAGTGGGACGAGCGCTTCGAGGGTGGCCTTGACATCGCCCAGCAGTCCGGACGAAGGACCGAAGGTTCGGCCGAGCTGACTGCCGTCGACGTCGACCTGAATGGTCATCTGCTCCGGACGGGGCAGGGCCCAGTTCAGCGACGTGTTCTGTCCCACTTTGGATCCCAACCAGATGATGAGATCGGCCTCGCCGGCCAGCTCACGCGCGGCCTGTGATCCGAGAGGGTTCAGTACGCCCACCGAGTAGCTTTCGGTCTCGGTGACCGAGCCCTTGCCGGTGAAGCTGGTGCCCACTGCGGCACCGACGCGAGTGGCGAACTCGGCGAGCTCCGCGGTTGCTCCCGAACCCAGAACGCCGCCGCCGGCGATGATGTACGGACGCTCGGCCTTGGCGATCAACGCTGCGGCGGTGCGCAGTTCGTCGTCGGAGGGCCTGCTTCGGTACGCAGGTGCGGAGTTGAATCTTTCCTCTACCTGGAGATCGGTTTCTTCCCACTCCTCGTCCAGCACATCGTGTGGAATCACCACGGCCGTCGGGCCGGGCTTGCCGGTGGTGGCAGTGCGGAACGCCGCTCGCACCAGATCGGGGACCGTCTCCAGGTCCGGTGCCAGCCAGGACTGCTTGGTCATGGTCTGCAGGAACGGCATCTGATCGAATCCCTGGGAACCGACGCCACCGTCGCGCAGCGGAACCCAGGACCGTGGGAGTTCGCCGACGATGGCAACGATGGGCACCGAGGCGTTCATGCTCTCGATGAGTCCGTCGGGAAGCTTGGTCGTGCCGGGGCCGACGGTCACGTCGACGATTCCCGGCTTACCGCTCACTCGTGCATAGGCGTCGGCGGCGTAGGCCGCGGATCGCTCGTCACGGCAGCCGAGATGGGACATGTCTTTCCTGTTCGAGAGACCCTGGTAGAACGCAGCCGTCTGGCCGCCGGGCTGTCCGAACACCTGTGTCACTCCGTGCTTGCGCAGAATTTCTGCGACGAGATCGCCACCGTGTGGCATGAGACACGCTCCTTGTTGTCGGGTCGAGAGTTGTTGGTGCGTAGAGGGAATGGTCTTCGGTTAGAGTCCGCCGCCGGACTCGGCGGCCCGGTCGAGTACGCGGTCGATGAATTCGTCTGTCCAGCGGCCGGATACGAGCAGCGCGTCGCACAGCGTGAACCGATCTCGCATGAGCGGAAGTGTGCGCATGATCCACCGAACAGTCTCGCGGTCGACTGGCGGTGTCAGCTGCGAGAACCTGGTCGGTGCGCCGATGGCGGCCAGATCGGCAGCGATGTCCGCTGCGGGTCGAAGAAGGGCAACCAACGCGCGGCGGTGATCAGCCCAGTTCGCCACGAAATCTTCGAGCTCACTACGCGCGCTCGACCATCTGGCCATCTTGGTCGCCACATTGCGGGCACAGGCCTCTCCGACCCTGCCGGAGGGATCGATCGATTCCCATGCCCCGATGACCGAGGACTCGAGGTCCGGAATCGGTGCGACCGCGTCGTCGACGTCGATGGCGAGAGCATCGAAGGATTCGATTGCACTCTCCCACAACGCCGCTGATATCACCGCGGCAACACCCACCTGAGCGCCGTGCAGGTCGTGGTCGGTACCTCGGGCCACTGCCGCCATGTCGATCAGGTGGCTGATCAGGTGCTCGCAGCCCGACACCACGGCCGTCGTACCGGTGACGCCGATGCCGAGCCCCCCATAGGTGAGGGTATCGAGGAGGGCATCGAGATCCAGCTCCGTCAGCGACGGTGCATCTCGAAGCCGCTCCGCCGCTGCACCGATGACGGCGAGAACGTCGGAGTCGAACTCGGTGTCCATGCCCAGAGTGCACGCCAGATACCAGTCGGCAGGCGCGCACCAGATCGCGGCTGCATCTCCGAATCC
The DNA here is from genome assembly GCF_030056835.1 of Rhodococcus sp. IEGM 1372. Taxonomy (NCBI): domain Bacteria; kingdom Bacillati; phylum Actinomycetota; class Actinomycetes; order Mycobacteriales; family Nocardiaceae; genus Rhodococcus; species Rhodococcus sp. IEGM 1372. The sequence continues at coordinate 4,468 of NZ_JASHKS010000059.1, forward strand.
CGCTCTGGTCAGCGCGGCCGGTGCGTGGGCGACCACGTCGTGGTCGATGATCAACGCGACGGGCCAGGCGGTGGGAACCGTGGTCTTGGTGCCGCTGCGGACCAGCACCGACAGTGGATCGGAGAAACCGTTGACCGATGCACATGTCTGGATCACCACGAGGGGAACGCCATGCCGATGGGAGAGCACCTTGCCGAGGTCCACGATGGTGCCACCGCCGACGGCCACGATGACCGCACACCCCGCGCTGGCGGCGGTGGAACCGTCCACCGTTGTTTCGTCGAGAACCACCGTCCCGTGCCGGTGGTTCGGGACCGACACCTCGGCCGTGAAGTGTCGGGAAACAGTGCTCTCGATCTCGGCGAGGACGTCGCGTGAACCCACCGAGATCGGTGTGCCGTCGTGCAGGATCACCGCCGTACCCGATGCATCGAGTTCTGCCAGAACAGAGTTCAACTCCGCCAACGCCCCCGGAGCACTGACGAGCGTGCGGAGCGTCGACGCGGCGTGGTCGATGCCGATCTGCGCGAGATAACGCGCTGTGTCCGTCGTCGCGCCGACGGTCTGCGGCCGGCTCATCCTGCGCTCCGAGCCGATCGAACAGGCAGCAGATCATCGACCGATTCGACGATGTACGTGGGCCGACCGTCCGGCTCTGCTCGGTCGACATCGTCGAGAGTCGATTCGCCGGTGAGTACGAGAGCCGTCGAGGTGCCGGCGTTCACCCCCATGGCGATGTCGGTGGTGAGCCGGTCGCCGACGACGAGCGTGGTGGCCGGGTCGATCCCGGTGAGCGCGCTGATGGTCTCGAACATGAACGAGCTGGGTTTGCCCATCTGCGCAACGGCGACCACTCCTGCGCTCGCCTCGATGGCTGCCGTGACGGCCGCCGCGTCCGGATCGCCGAATCCTCCTGGGAGAGGACAGAACCGGTCAGGGTTGGAGGAGACGAGAATCGCGCGACGGTAGACGGAGAGTGCCTCGAAGGCGATCTTGAGTTTGCGGTAGTCGAATCCGCGGTCGTAGCTCGCGACCACGACGTCGATCTCCCGTGGATCCTCGCTCAGTTCGAGGCCGGCCGCCGAGATCGAGTCCTTCAGCGGCTGTTCACCGATGACGAAGATCTTGCCTTTCGAGGCATTCTCGGCCAACCACCGCACCGTCGTCATCGACGTGGTGATCACGTCGGACACCTGCGCCGGTATGCCGAGCGATGTGAGCTTGTCGGCGTATTGCTGTGGCGCACGGGTGGGGTTGTTGCTGCAGAACACGACTCGACGACCATGGTCGCGGAGCGCTTCGATCAGGTGCGCTGCACCGGGCAGCAGTTCGTCGCCGAGATAGAGCGTGCCGTCGAGGTCGAAGACGTAGGACTCGAACAGCTGCGTCGGTCTGTGCAGAATCGACTGTGTGAGTGTCGAAGTCGGCGTCATCGGGTCGTCACCTTGCGGGCCCAACCCTTGGAGAGTTCGACTGCCTCGATCCAGCCCGCGTACATCTCCTCGGCTTTGGTGCGGTCCATCTTGGGCTCGAAGGTGCGGTCCACCGACCACAGTGCCTCGATCTCGTCGAGGGATTCCCATACCCCGGTGCTCAATCCGGCCATCAGCGTCGCCCCCAGCGCCGTGGCTTCGGTGATGGCGGGCCGGATCACGGGGATGCCGAGGATATCGGCCTGGAGTTGGCAGAGCATGTTGTTGTTCACCGCGCCGCCGTCGACCCGCAGCTCGGGCAACGTGACCTGACCGTTCGCGGTGATCGCATCCACGACATCGCGGGTTTGGAAGACCATGGATTCGACGGCTGCGCGGATGATGTGCAATCTGTTGGTGGAGCTACTCATTCCGACGATGCAGGCACGGGCGTAGGGATCCCAGGTCGGTGCGGCGAGTCCGGTGAAGGCGGGAACCAGGTAGACACCGTCGGTGCTGGCCACCTGGCCTCCGTACCATTCGCAATCCGCAGCTCCGTGAATGAGTTTCATGTCGTCGCGCAGCCACTGCATGGTCTTGCCCATGCTGAACAGCACGCCCTCGTTCTCGTAGCGGACATCGTCGCCGACACCCCAGGCGACGGATGTCGTTGCGCCCTCGACCATCTGCGGGGTGTCGCCGCAGTTGATCGTCAGCACCCCTGCTGTTCCGTACGTCATCTTGGCCCGACCGGCTCGGAAGCAGACCTGCCCGAAGAGCCCGGCTTGCTGGTCGCCCATGTTGGACGCGATGGGAATCGGTGCCCCGAACGTGGCACCGGCGTCGCCGACGATCGTGTCCGAGGAGACGACCTTCGCGAGCATGCAGCGCGGAATGCCGTAGGCGTCGAGCAGATCCTGATCCCATTCACGGGTGTGGATGTTGAACATCATCGTTCGCGAGGCGTTGGAGTAGTCGGTGACGTGGGCGCACCGTCCGGTGAGGTTCCAGATCAGCCAGGTGTCGATGGTGCCCGCCAACAGTTCCCCCTTCTCGGCCCGCTCGTGCGCTCCCGGCACGGTCTCGAGAATCCAGGCGATCTTGGACGCGGAGTAGTAAGCATCCGAGTTCAGGCCGGTGCGCTCACGAATCACGGAGTCGAGTCCGCGTTCCCGCCATCGCTCGATCACGCCGTTGCTCTGACGCGATGCCCAGACCACCGCGTTGTGGATCGGTCGCCCGGTCTCCTTGTCCCACACCACGGCCGTTTCCCGTTGGTTCGTCAGTGCGATCGCGGTGATGTCGGTCGGTTCGAGATCGGCGCTCCGCAGTGCCTCGCGCATCGTTTCCAGCTGTGCGGTGAGGATTTCGAGAGGATCGTGTTCGATCCATCCCGAGTTCGGATAGATCTGAGTGATTTCGCGTTGCGCTACCGCGCGGACCTCGCACTTCTCGTCGAAGATGAGAGTTCTTGCGCTGGTGGTGCCTTCGTCGATTCCGAGAATGTACTGAGTCATGGCTGACGCTCTTTCCGTCGTGTCGTGGCGAGATGGGGTTGGTGTTTCGGGTGAGATCGAGTTACCGCTGTGGGGTCGACGGGCCGGTTCAGATTTGTCCGAATATCAGTTGGGTGCCGACGATCAGCGATGTCGTGACGGCGATGGCGCACGCCGGAGGGTCGAAGTGGCTGTCTCCGAGCGTGTGGAAGATGCGGGAGCTGAGCTCTGCGAGAAAAGCGCTGAACAATCCCACTCCGACAGCCGCCAGCAGTGCGATCGTGCTGGGCGCACCTGCGGAGAGAACGGCGACGGCGGCCAAGCCGGCGGGCAACGTGATGTGATGCGATACCGGACCGGACAGGCCGATCTGCAGCAGCAGGAGTGTCGTGGCACTGAATCCGAAGAGCAGGATGGGGCCCAATGCTCGGGCCGACTCCGGAAGGCTGACGATCAGCCAGCCCGCGGCCAGTCCGAAGCCGACAGCGACGGTGGCAACCTGCAGCCGGTGAGATTGGAACGGTAGCCAGGCCTGCGTCGCAGTCGGGTGCCACCGGGTGGCGATCTGTGCGCCCGGGCCACCTCGGTTCGATGCCACCAGTCCGGTGCGTCCGAACGAAAGGCGCGTTGCCGCAGCAAGAATCACGACCGTGAGGGCGACAGTATCGGTGAGCACCACCGCCGAGGTAATCGTCGAGTCGATGCTCACGGCGGATTTGAGCGCTTTTTCGAGCGCAAATCCGAGAACTCCGAATGCGCCGCCGACGAGCAGCACGCTGCTGCTACCGAGGCCGACCAGCGGCGAGAGAATGTTCTTGCCGTCGTCCAGCTTGCCGGTGCGTTTGGCGTATGCGGCCGCCGCAACCGCCCCGACGAACGCCACCTGGGGGCCGAGAAAGGGCCCGAATGCCAACTGCCCCAGGAAGTCGTAGTCGGAACCGGCCAGCGCAGCCACCACGCCGACGATGCAGAAGATGCCGCAGAGACTGAAGACGAACAGTCCGCCGAGGGCAGCGCCGACCAACCCACCGCCGAATGCGGCGATGTACGCGACCAGTTGAAGATCCACGGCAAGAGTCCTTTGTTCGAGACGGTGAGGTGCCCGTTCACGGGTCCTCGTGGTGGAGCCCGTCCACTCCTGGCCCGAGATGACGGGTGGGAATGCGGGGCGAAACCTCTTCGAAAGCCATCGGCCGCACCAGGCGGGGACGGTGACCGAGGGAGCTCGTGTTCGAGCGGCGCCGGGTTGAGAGGAACTGACTTCGTGTTTATGCCGGTTTGCGCGGCTTAGTGACGAAGTTAACTCACGGTGGAGTGGCAGTCAACATCTACCGGGCGGTAATATCTGCGACTTCAAACCCCATTTCACTAGGCAACTTGGTGAAACTATGTGATCCTTGTCATCTAGTCCTGAGGCGGTAGCCCTCCGCACGGGATCGCAAGAGCTGCATTAATCCGCAGCCGGGATGGTGGTCATGGAGCAATACATCGTCGGTATCGACGCCGGCGGAACCTTCGTCAAAGCGGGGCTGTTCGACGCGAACGGGCACGAATTGGCCGCATCGAAGGAACGAAGCCCGCACTCGACGTCCAGCGGCGGCAGGCGTGAACAAGATCCCGATGCACTGTTCGGTGCCGTGTGCTCCGCGGCGCAGGCCCTGCTTCGCTCGTCGGGCATCGGTCCGCGCGACATCGCCGCGATATCGGTCACCGGCTACGGCAGCGGGTTGTGGCTGGTCGACGAGCACGGCGCGGCGCTCGGGAACGGCATCCTTTCGACAGATGTCAGGACCGAACTCGAACCAGCATCAGCACTGGACGAGGTCACGGCGGCACGGGTTGCGCACATGGTGTCGCAACGAGGGTGGAGCGGACAGACCGCGGTGTTGTTGAGATGGTTCGACGAGCACGAGCCGTCGATGCTGCCCAGGGTGCATCGCGTCCTTGCCTGCAAGGACTACATCAGGTCTCGATTGTGCGGGGACATGTCCACCGATCACACCGATGCCGGGCTGACCGGCTTGTGCGACATCGAGCGAAATTCATGGTCGGAGGACGCACTCGACTTGCTCGGACTCTCGCAGTGGCGCGCCGTGTTGCCGAGTATCGGGCCGGGCGCAGAGAAGGTCGGCGTGGTCACCGCCGTGGCCGCCGAACTGACCGGATTCGCGGTGGGCACCCCTGTGGTTCGGGGAGTGGTCGACGTCGCCGCGTGCGCGGTCGCCTCACGAGTGCTCGACAGGAGGCACATGTCCGTTGTCGCAGGAACATTCGGAATCGACCAAACGCTCCATCGACGCCCCAGAGCCAGCAGGCCCCCGTTGCTCCAGTGTCGGTACGTCACGGGGGAGGTGTATCTCGCGAGCGAAGGCGGGATCACGTCGGCGAGCAACCTCGAATGGTGTTGTCGCTCGCTGTTCGGCGGACCGGCCGACGACGCCAGGAGCCGAGGGGGAGAGCTCTATCGGATGTGCGACGAGGCCGTGACTCGCGCGTATGCCCGAGATCGATTGGGCGACATGATGTTCTTCCCGTATCTGTTCGGTGGACCCGGGGGCGCGCCGGCCGGTCTGCTCGGGGCTGTCGCCGAGGACGGGTTCGACGAGGCGGCGCTGGCTGTGTACGAGGGAATCGCCTACGCGCACAGAGCGGATATCGAGTCGCTCCTCGAGGGCGAGGACGCAGCTCGGCCGGGCGTCGTCCGGATGTCGGGGGGTGCCTCGCTCAGCCCGATCTGGCCGCAGATATTCGCCGACGCTCTCGGCCTGCGCGTGGACGTCGCCGACCGAGGGGAAATCGGGGTCCGTGGTGCCGCGATCACAGCTGCGGTGGGAATCGGACTGTTTCTGGAATTCGCCTCCGCTGCATCGGCATTCACGCCTATGCTGCGATCCTACGAACCCGATCCGCAGAAGGTGGCGGTGATGGCTGTTCGATACGAGCGCCATCGCGCAACGACCACGGCACTGGCTGCGGTCTGGAGCAGAGGGTATTCGGTCGACGTTCGCTATTGCGATCGGTCGGTCGTCGGCGCGGATGCCTGACCGCCCTGTTCGATGTCGTCGACGGAGATGCACTCGACGCCGCTGTCGCGATACTGCCGCAGAAGTGCGGGATCGAGGCCGGGCTCGACCGCAAGCGTGGTGATCGCCGCGAGCGGGGCGACCTGGAATGCGCCGGAATAGCCCAGCTTGTCGCTGGTGCACAGGACGATCGAGCGGTGGGCCCCCTCGATCATCGCCCGTTTGATCTGCGCTTCCTCGTACTCGAAGTGAGTGATACCGGAGTCGACGTTGATGCCCAGAATGCCGAGGATCGCGACATCGGCATTGATCGACTCGTACGTCTTGAGAGTCTGCGCGCCCACCGTCACCATGGCGTTCTTCAGGAGGCGACCCCCGACCACGACGACCTCGCAGTGGGGATGCTCCGCGAGGTTCACCGCGGTCGACGGGCTGTGCGTGACGAACGTCGCGCGAAGTTGGGGGTCGAGCTGTTTCGTCACCTCGATCGCCGTCGTACCGCCGTCGATGAGAATCACCTGGCCGTCCTGCAGCAGGCTTGCGGCAGCACGGGCGACGAGCGACTTGGCCGACGCCTCCTGGCCTCGCCGATCCCGGTAGTCCTGGTGCAACGTGGACACCACCAGCGCTCCGCCGTGCACTCGCTTCAATTTTCCTTCCGCTCCGAGCTCGTCCAGATCCCGGCGAATGGTGTCCTCGGAGACGTCGAACGTGACGGCGAGTTCGGAAGACAGAATCTTGCCCGTCGTGCGCAGTAGCTCGAGGATTCGGAAGTGCCGCTCGGGCTTGAGGAGTGTGGCCACCAGGGCATCGTATCCGTCGACCGCGGTCGTAGACTCGGATCGATGAGTGCTTCTAGCGTGACCCTGGACGACGTCGCCCACGCACATCGACTTCTACGCGAACGTAATCCGCTGGTCCAGTGTCTGACCAACACCGTGTCGGTGCAATTCGTCGCGAACGCGCTGTTGGCCGCGGGGGCCGCTCCGGCGATGGTGGACAACCCCGAGGAAGCGGCCGGCTTCGCCGGGATCGCCGACGCGGTCCTGGTCAATCTCGGGACTCCGACAGCCGCGCAGGTCGAAAGCGCTCACCTGGCGTCGGCCGCAGCGAGGGCAGCGGGGAAGCCGTGGGTTCTCGATCCGGTGGGAGCAGGTGGTCTGCCGTGGCGCACCCAGGTGTCCGTCGAGCTACTTGCCAACCGGCCCAGCGTCATTCGCGCCAATGCGTCGGAGATCATGGGGCTGGCAGGTGCGGACGGCGGATCGCGAGGAGTGGATTCGTCTGCGCAGGTGGCGGATTCGGTCGATGCGGCGAGTTCATTGTTGGATCGAGCCGACGTGGTGGCGGCATCGGGGGAGACCGATCACATTCTCGGCCCGGATGTCATGGTGAAGGTCGGCGGCGGAAGTGCACTGCTGCAGCGGGTTACCGCGACCGGATGTGCCCTCGGTGCGCTGACGGCTGCCTACTGCGCGGTGTCACCGAGTGCTTTGATCGGTGCCGTCGCGGCGCACGCGCATGTTGCGGCCGCGTCGGAGATCGCTGCCCGTTCGACTACGCGGCCGGGATCTTTCGCCGTCGCGTTCCTCGACGGCCTGGATGCGGTGGACGGGTCGGTCTTACGCGAGTTGGTTCGGCTCGACACGGTCTGACGTGTGCAACTCGCGCTCCACTGTGCCGCACTATCCGCGGGAATGTCGCGAATTGTGCGCGTAGTGGCGCGAAAATTGCAGACCGCCTGGATGTAACGGCACCTTGATCGAAACGTGATGTAACGGAACATGTTTGCGAGCGGACATACCTGGCATCGGGCAAATCGAACCAGGTGGTCTTCATGAAACGACTTCTCCTCGTCATCATCAGTGCGTTCGCTCTCGTCGCGTGCGGGAACTCGAACGAACCGGGCGCAGCGCCGGCCACCACCGCGCCGACTACAGCGCCCCCGGCGAGCACCCAGCCCCAGGCCGCCCAGCCGCAGCCCGAGGCGAGCCAGCCGACAGTCGACACCGGGGCAGTGGAGCCCGACGGTCCGATCGACTGGAATACCGAGGAACTCCCCGAGAACAACTCCCTGCCCGACGCCGAACAGCATGCACCGGGTTCGGAGTACCCCATCTGCCTGGGGCTGGACTCCACGCGGGTGGTGGATGCAGTGGCGTCGTTACCCGAGTACTTCCCGGGCGAGCCGTGGATCGCAACCCGGATCGGCGACCAGTGCGCCGATTTCACATGGGTGCGTGCCGATGCCGGTGGTACCGCGTCGTCACCGACGCACATTCTGTTCTTCGCAGGTCACAACTACGACTACCTCGGAACCGCGACGCTCGAGCCCACCTCGTTCACCTCGGTGGTGGGCCAGACCGAAGACACGGTGACCGTCGAGTACCGCTGGCCGGTGGGTGACGACGCGTTCGCCAACCCCACTGGCGGACCGGTGACGATCGACTATCAGTGGGACGGGACGCAGGTGACCATGATCGGCACCCTCCCGCCCGAGGTCACCGGCTAGATCGAGACGGACGATTCCTCGGGAAGCTCGCGGATTTCGGCGTCGGACATTTCCTTGAAGCGGCCGTAGTAGACGCCCCTGGCCTGCTCCGCGACGATGGCTTGGTGGATGGGGAATGCCATCCTGGGGTTCACTGCTCGCAGGAATTCGACGGTCTCGGAGAGCTTCGACCACGGTGCGGCAGCGGGGAGCGCGAGAACCTCGACCTGTTGCTCGGGGACGAACAGCGAGTCACCCGGGTGGAACAGCTGGCCCGGATTCTCCGGAGTGCCGAGCAGGTAACCGGTGTTGTCGATCTCCGGCAGTTCGGGATGGATGACGGCATGGGTGCCGCCGACGCCGGTGACCGTGATGCCGCCGACCGTGAAGGCCTGACCCGCGGGAGCCGGAGTCCACTGGCCGCCGAGTTGGCCTGCGGTCATCGGATCGGCGTGCAGTGCCGCACGCGGATTCGCCTCGACCAGAGCGGGAAGTCGCTGCAGATCGACGTGATCCGGGTGCTGATGGGTGACGAGGATCGCGTCGAGTCCGGTGATGCCCTCGAACCCGTGAGAGAACGTGCCGGGATCGAACAGCACGGTGGTGCCGTTGAGTTCGACGAGAACGCAGGAATGTCCGAAGTGTGTCAGCCGCATGGTCCCCACAGTAAGCGCGGTTTCGCGCCTCCCGCCAGGGCTGCGTAGACTCCCACCTGCCGGTAACCAGCCGTACGTATTTCAAGGAGCGCTTTCGTGGCCCGAGTCGTTGTCGATGTCATGCCCAAGGCCGAGATTCTCGATCCGCAGGGTCAGGCGATCGCAGGAGCACTCGGACGTCTCGGGATTTCCGGCGTGTCCGACGTCCGCCAGGGCAAGCGTTTCGAACTCGAGGTCGACGACACGGTCGACGACGCCGAGCTCGAGAAGATCGCGGAATCGCTGCTGGCCAACACCGTCATCGAGGACTGGACGGTCACCCGCGTATCGGTAGAGCCCGCCGCATGAGCGCCCGCGTAGGAGTCATCACTTTCCCCGGGACTCTCGACGACGTCGACGCCTCTCGTGCGGTCACCCTCGCCGGCGGAGAAGCCGTCAGCCTCTGGCATGCCGACGCCGATCTGAAGAACGTCGACGCCATCGTGGTCCCCGGCGGATTCTCGTATGGCGACTACCTCCGCGCCGGAGCGATCGCTCGCTTCGCCCCCGTGATGGAGTCCGTCGTCAAGGCCGCCGAGGGCGGTATGCCGGTTCTCGGTATCTGCAACGGATTCCAGGTGCTCTGCGAGGTGGGTCTGCTCCCCGGCGCGCTGACCCGCAACGAAGGGCTGCACTTCGTCTGCCGCGATCAGTGGCTGGCAGTGGAGAACACCGACACCGCGTGGTCGTCGCGATACGAGCCCGGTGCCGAGATCCTGATTCCGGTCAAGAACGCCGAGGGTCGATTCCAGGCACCGCAGAACGTGCTCGACGAGCTCGAGGGCGAGGGCCGGGTGGTCTTCCGTTACAGCGGCAGCAACCCGAACGGATCGCAGCGTGGGATCGCCGGGATCTCCTCGGCCAACGGTAGGGTCGTTGGTTTGATGCCGCACCCCGAGCACGCCACCGAGCCGCTCACCGGTCCGAGCGACGACGGTCTCGGCATCTTCTACTCGGCATTGGACACGATCGTCAACGCCTGACCCGAACGTGTCGGTGGTCGCAGTTACTGTGCCGCCATGACACTGAACTTGGCGATGATCACGTTCGACACGACCGACCCGGGACCGCTCGCCCGCTGGTGGGCCGCGCAGGCGGACGGAACGATCGTGGAAGAGAACGACGGCTGGTTCTACGTCGTCGAACTCGCGTCGGCACCGTATCGAATGGCCTTCCAGAAGATCGACGACCCGACGCCAGGCAAGAATCGCGTCCACCTCGACATGACCACCGGTGACCTCGACGCTGAGGTCACGCGGCTCGTCGAGGCGGGTGCACGCGAAATTGCGCAGCACACCATGGGCGACTTTCGTTGGGTGACACTGACCGATCCCGACGGCAACTCGTTCTGCGTGTCCGGTTCGCACTGAGCAGCGGATGCCCGCCCAAGCGTGGGTGACGCTCGTGGTCGGCTGGGACGTCTCTGCGACGCTGCTGCGGGACGGCCCACGATCCCGCCGCCCGAACAGCGGGTCTACCGGCACGTGACCGCGGTCAGGCCGCGGCCGCCGGCAGCTCAGCCAAGGTAGTGGCGAAAACTCCCGTGGGCCCGCCCGATACGTCGCAGTACTCGCCGTCCCGCCAGAAGAACACCGAGCGTGACAGTGGGCTCGGCGTGTCACGACTGAACATATCTGCCAGCTCGGCGAGCTCGGCTGCTGCCGCGAGCGCCACGTCGGCGTTGCGCGGCCGGTGGAAAACGAACTCGTAGGCATTGGGAACGACGAACAATACGCCGTACAGACATTCGCCGAGGTGCGCGGAGATCAGCGTGGTCATATCGGCGACCTTCGACGCGAGGTAGATCGAATCACCGCTGAGGACCTCGATGTCGACGCTGTTTCTGCTGAGAACTCGGCCGTCCTCGAATTTCAGCGCTGCGGTGTTCCTTCGGCCTGCGGCCCACGCGGCGCTGAGGTCTCGGCCGACGAGATGCCGATCTGCCAGTGTCACAGCGCGATTCGGAGAAGACAGGTTAAGCACCCGTCGCGGTGCGCCCGGCACGTCGAGTAGCGGGACGGCATACTCGTACTCGCACTCACCCATAGCCGCCAGGGCGGACGGAGCGATGACGCGCTCGCGCAGCCTCGAGTAGAACTCGTCATCCGACAATCCGGTGAAGAACGTGGGATCCGCCTCGCGCATCATCTCGATCATGAGGTCGACATAGCCGGCGATGATGCCGTCCCACGCCGATCGACTCACCCCGGAGCACCGGGCGAACACATTGTTCAGTGACATGCGAACGCCCGAGCCCACCGCCAACGTCGTCGCATCCTCGCGGTGAACCACCACCCCACGCTTGCGAAATGCTTCGATCGTCTTCATCCGCACGATGGCGAATGTGGTCGCATGAACTGCGCCGTAATCAGGCAGAGAATGAAATTTCATGAAGTCGTCCCCCCGGTCGGTGTGTGCTCTCGAGGTGTTCGACGCGGCGGCTGCCACAATGGTTCCCATGTCGACTCACGCCTCCGCAACCGGTCTCTGCAACTTCGTCGACGTCTCTCCGTCACCGTTCCACGTATGCCGGACAGTCTCCGTCCAACTCGACGACGCAGGATTCGTAAGGCTCGACGAGACCGATACCTGGCCTACGGAAGCAGGCCGCTACTACCTGATCCGCGGCGGATCACTCGTCGCCTGGAGTACCGAGAGTGATGGTCCGTTCCGTATCGTCGGCGGACACACCGACAGTCCCAACCTTCGCGTGAAGCAACATCCCGATCTTCAATCCGCGGGCTGGCAGATGGTGGGCCTCGAACCGTACGGCGGTGCCTTGCTCAACTCGTGGCTCGATCGGGATCTGGGCATTTCCGGCCGGCTGAGTGTGCGCGACGGAAACGCGGTGCGCGAGGTTCTGGTTAAGGTCGACGAGCCCATTCTGCGAGTCCCGCAGCTCGCGATTCACCTCTCCGAGGATCGCAAGGGCGTCACCCTCGATCCGCAGCGACACGTCAATGCCATTTGGGGCGTGGGTAATTCGCCACAATCATTCATTGCATACGTCGCCGAGCGAGAAGGCGTCGACCCGTATTCGGTTCTGGGTTGGGAGTTGATGACGCACGATCTGGCGCCCAGTGCCGTCGTGGGTGTCGAGTCCGAACTCGTCAGCGCGCCGCGTCTGGACAATCAGGGCACCTGCTATGCCGGGACCCAGGCTTTGCTTGCCGCAGTGGACAATCCGACCGCTGTCACGCCGGTGCTGGCCCTGTTCGACCACGAGGAAGTCGGCAGTATGTCCGACCGCGGTGCGTTCTCGGATCTGCTGAACACCGTGCTCGAGCGCATCGTGCTCGGACGTGGCGGTGGACGTGAGGAATTCCTGCGCACGATGGCCGGATCCATCTGTGCCTCGGGCGATATGGCGCACGCGACGCATCCCAACTACCCGGACCGGCACGAGCCCGCGCATCGCATCGAACTCGGTGGGGGACCGGTGCTCAAGGTCAACCAGAACCTGCGCTACGCAACGGATTCCGCGGGTGCCGGTGCCTTCGCGCTCGCCTGCGATCAGGCTGGAGTTCCCTTGCAACGCTACGTACATCGAGCCGATCTGCCCTGCGGCTCGACCATCGGACCCATCACCGCGTCGCGCACCGGCCTGTCCACGGTGGACGTCGGCGCAGCGCAGCTGGCCATGCACTCGTCACGAGAGTTGATGGGAGCCAGTGACGTGAAGTCCTACGCCGACGCGTTGGCGGCATTCCTGGCCCCAGCCTGAGCCCGATCGGGGGTCGCAAACGCGCGCGCATTCGTCAGGTGCCCCTCTTTGCCAAGCTTCTGGTGAGTCATTCGAGAAGCTATGGAGGGTTACTG